>WHTT01000024.1 GCA_009377605.1 Luteitalea sp. | reverse complement strand
GACGGGATGCATCGGCAGCCAGAATGGTGCACTTATTCCCTGACAGGCCCTTAGCTGACGTTCACGACGCTACTCCGTGAAGCGGCGTGGACGCCTTCTACCTTCTCGGACATATGGATGGCGCGGCAGCGTGCTCAAGCCGCCGCCGGCGGGGGAGGCATTCGAAACGTCTTCTTCACGTAGTCGACGTTGGCGCGGGTGTCGGCGACGATGTCCTTGGTCGGCGAGGCCGTCTCGAGCACGTACCAGCCGCGGTAGCGGATCTCGTAGAGCTCCTGCGCCATCCGGGGCCAATCCAGCCGTCCCCCCGGGGTGGACAGGAGCATGTCGGCGTTTTTCACGTGTACCTGATGAATGCGCTCGCCGAGCAGCTTCGGCTCCGCGTAGATGTCCTTCAGGTCCTTCACCCGCGAGACGATGTTGTGCGGGTCATAGTAGACGGCCACGTAGTCCGACCCGATGGCATCCAGCAGCCTGATGTTGTCGTCGGCTGAAATCCAGTCTTCCAGGCCGACGACGACCTCGTGCTTCTCCGCATAGCGCGCCACTTCCTTCATCATGGCGACAAAGGTGTCCACCTGGGATTGGCTCGCCATGTCGATGTGGCTGTCGCCCAGAATCGGGAGCAGGATGTTGTTCGTGCCAAGGTTGCGGGCGACTTCCACCGCCTCGGTCAGGAGGATGGCGGCGGCCGGGTTGGTGTGCAGCGGCAACCTCGATTCGCCGGGCGACCCAATGGCGAGCGAGCATATCTGGATGCCGTTCTCGAGCGCAGCGCGCCGGAAGGCGGCCTGGGTCACCGGATCTCGCAGGGTCGGCGTCTCCTCGTCGGTCGGGAATTGCAGGCTCACTTGAATGCCGTCGAGCCCGATCTCGCGTGCGAGCGCGATCTTGCCGATGTCGCCGCGCTGTCCCAGGTTCCAGTCGGTCATGCCGACCCGCACGGGCAACGGATTGACGGGGGCCGTCGTCTGCCCTGTCCCCGTTGCCTGCGCCCGAGCCATCGCCGGCACGGCCGCCGGCGCGATGCTGGCCTGCTTCACGAAATCTCGCCGCGTCATCGGCACACAGATCTCCTCTTTGCATCTCGGACCGAGAGGTCCACACGGACTGTCTGCTCCCACTGGTCGGCTAGGCCTTCAGGATGTCGTCCCAGCCTTTGCGGTACTCGGGCTTCTTGATGAATGGGGCCGCTTCGGGCGCGTTGCGCGCGCGCAGGTTCTCGTAATCCCATTCAATCTTCTTCCCCGTGCGATAGGCGACGTTACCGAGGTGATTGGCTTCGGTGGTCCAACCGGAGTACTGGAAGTTCGAGCCGGGGACCGGACCAAGCCCCTTGGCGTAATTGACCCACTCGACCCAGTGACCCGGTGAGCGGGGCAGCGTTTCTGGCGGCGTCTGGAAGTCCTTGAACTTCTCCTCGGGCAACAGCGTGCCGTTGCCGAGCAGCATGCCCTTCGCTCCGATGAACAACTGCGACCGGCCGCCCCACTCCGGCAGCCAGCCCGGCGGCTTGCTGTCGCCCTGATGCCAGACCAATTTCACGGGAGGCGCCCCGGACGGCTGCGCGGGGAACTCGTAGACCACGGTCATGGTCGCAGGCGCGAGCTCGCGATGAGCCGGTCCGTTCGGCGACGTGGCTTCGATCGTCCGCGGCTGCTTGATGTCCAGCATCGTGTACGGCACGTCGTTGTCATGGCTGCCGAGGTCGCTCATCGTACCGTTGCCGAAGTCCCACCAGCGGTACCATCGGGGTCCTGGGAAGTATGTCTCGTGGAACGGCCGCGCAGGGGCAGGTCCCAGCCACAGATCGAAATGGTTGGTCGCCGGGATCGGCATCGCTTCCTTGAACCGGTCCACGATCTGGATGCCCTTGTAGAACCCGTGCGGCTTGTCGAACTCTTCGGCGGACGTCGCATCCTGGAGTCCCCACGCGCGGTCTGCCCACACGTGTACCTCGTGCACTGGCCCGATGGCACCGGTCATGAGGATTTCTTCGAGCGTGCGACGCGCCGGTGAGGCGTGGCCCTGGTTGCCCATTTGCGTCGACAGCTTCGGGTGCTTGGCGGCAGTCTCCCGAATGAGCCGCGCTTCCCAGACATCGTGGGTAAGGGGCTTCTCGCAGTAGACGTGCTTGCCGTGCGTCAGGGCCAGGTAGGTCGCGAAGACGTGGGTGTGCTCGGTCGTGGAGACGACGACGGCGTCGAAGTCGTTGGGGCGATCGAACACGCGCCGGAGGTCGTTGTACCTCCTGGCCCGCGGGAACCGCAGGGCGGCGGCGTCCAGCGCGCTCTGGTCCACGTCGCAGAGGACGATGACGTTCTCGTCCGGATGCGGTGCCGCCTCGGAGCCCTGACCGCCGCCCTGCCCCGGCGTGATGGTGAGCTCTTCGATGCTCGTGTCGGCGCGACCGCCGCAGGCGATGAACGCGATATCCAACTTGTCGTTCAGATTCCGGCCCCGGAGCAATGCGGGTGCCCCTGTCAGCACGCCGGCGGCCGCGACGGCCCCACCGACGAACTCGCGGCGCGTCATCTGACCTTGACGTGTCGTAGTCGTCGCCTTCTTCATGGCTCTCCTCCTGCCGCGGGACGCCGCGCCGAGCATCTGTCTGCACCCAACGGACGTATTCTTACGGATCCGTGCCGCGGCAGCAAGAGCCGACGCGCGCGGGTTCGCCGTCACGCCCATGCCGATGTAGCGTAACCATCATGCGCAGCAATGATCAGATCGCCAGAGCCATGACACGACGCCTCGTCTGCCTGACCGTCTGCGCACTTCCGGTGCTCATGTCGGCCCAACCCCCCGATCGCGCCAATACGCTCCATGAGGACGCGCTCGTCTTCGATGCCCATGTCCATGTGGTCAATCGCCAGTTCTACCACGGCGGTGACATGGGCCAGCGCGTCGACGATGGACAGTTCGATCTGCCGCGCGCGAAGGAGGGCGGGCTCGACGCGATGTTCTTCAGCCTGTTCGTGACCGAGCAGTACTACCCCGCACGTCTCGAGACGAAGCAGGTGCTCCGGCTCATCGATGCCGCCTACACACAGCTCGAGAAGAACAAGGACCAGATCGAGCTCGCCTTCACCGCATCGGATGTCGAACGCATCAGCCGTTCGGGGAAGATTGCCGCCTTCATGGATCTCGAAGGCGGCTTCGATCTCGACGGCGACCTTGCCGTCCTTCGCAACCTCTATCGACTGGGGCTGCGATCATTCCAGCTCCCTGCACACAATTGGACGAACGATTTCGCCGACTCTTGCTGCGCACCTCCCAAGTGGCAGGGCCTCAACGACCGCGGTCGCGCGGTCATCCGTGAAGCCAATCGTCTCGGGATGGTCATCAATGTCTCCCATGGCTCGGACGAGACGATTGCCGAAGCCATCGAGGTCAGCGCCGACCCCGTCCTCGCCACACACCACGGCCTGCGCAGCTTCAACAACATCCCGCGCACGATGCCCGACGACCTGCTCCGGAAGCTTGCCGCCAAGGGAGGCGTCATTGGTTTCCAGATCGGCAACGAGTTCCACAACGTGAAGGTCTTCGACTGGCGCTCCAAGCATGCCGGCAAACCGTTCTGGGACACGACTGACATCGGCGACAACGAAGCGAGCATGACCATCGAACAGCTGGATATGCTCGTCGCGCCTCAGTTCCCCATGGTCGGGATCCATGCCCCCGACGCGATCAAGCTGACGCCGTATGAGTGGCTGGGCGTGGTGGAGCGTGCGATCGAGTTGGTTGGCGAGGATCACGTCATGCTCGGATCGGACTTCGACGGCGGTCCGACGCTGCCTCGGGGGATGCGCGACATCCGCGATCTGCCGATGCTCACCGAGGCCATGCTGAAGCGAGGGTGGTCCGAGCCGCGGATCAGGAAGTTCCTGGGCGGCAACCTGCTCCGCGTGGTTCGTCAAGTGACGGAGGCCTCGCCTTGACACCAGCTCAGCAGTCATCAGGTGAAATAGCGATCGTAGATGGAATCAATCTGAAAGTGCCGCACGCCGAGCGATCGCAGACGTCGCGCGTCGGCGGCTGCGCCCTTCCAGTGATCAACGTTCGCCTGCTCGTACCGAAACGTGTTCAGCGCTGCAACGGGCGTGACGCGATGTTCGCGACAGAGCTTCAGGGCCTCTTCATCGAGCACGCTCCCCAGCTCGAATAGGAAACAGGTACGCGCCACCGGTTCGCCGCGCGCAATTGCCGCGGTCAGCGCGCGCCGGTCGACGGCGCGTGCGACGACGCCGGCGGTCAGCTCGGGAACGCGGCCGCCAGACAAGGAGTAGGTCGTCTCCAACAGATCGTGGCGGCGAAGGCTGTCCACGATGCTGTCGTAGAACGCATCCGGGTGGTCGGCCCCTTTGATGTCGAGCATGAGGCGCGTCCGGCGTGCGCAACGCGCGCACAGCTCGTCGAACTGCATCGGACGCGTATCGCCGGGCGTGGCGCGCAGCTCCGCGATCTCGGGCCGCGTCATCTGATCGACGGCGCGGGACACGCCGTAGAAGCGATCGAATGTGGGGTCGTGCTGCACGATCGCCTGGCCGTCGCGGCTGCGTCGGATATCGACTTCGAGCATCCAGTAGCCGCGCGCGATTGCTGCCTCGACCGACGACGGGCTATTCTCGGGATGTGTCTCGTCGACCACGCCACCACGGTGCGCGATGAGGAACAGCTCGCCGTCGGGGCGCGGCGACGTCATCCAAGCGGCGTGTGCCGTCCCCCACAGCGGCAGCCATGCCGCCCCAATCGCCACCAGGAGCTCGCGCCTCGATCGCATCGTCACGTCTCCAGCCAGTCACACAACGCCAGGGCGCCGCGCGATACGAGCCCTGCCCGCCGCCCTCGGCTCCGCTCAAGCCAGCTCGGCCTCCGGATCGGCCGTGATCACGTTGCGCACTTGGACGTCGAGCTGATGGCACGCGTCCATGAACTGACGTAGGGTGCGGCGCGTCGGCGGAAACGTGTCGAGCTCGTCGATCGACAAGCCGTCCTCGCGGTACGCCCGTCCGAAGTCGGGGAACTTCTTCAGCAACTCCTCGACGATGGCGGGCGCGACCGGCTGATCGATGCGAGGCACGACCGGCACGTCCGACGCGTTGAAGCGCCTCTGCCACTTGCACGGCGGCGAGATCACCACATCGCCACCGATGAGCTCGCTCCAGTGCATGTGATTCCGAAACGCCGCCGACAGCAGCCGCACGCGGTACCCGCGCTCGCGATAGATGCGATACGCCTTCTTGAACACCGCGACGCCGGCCCATTCGAGATCGCCCGGCTCGATCGTGATGTCCTTCTTGTCTGCGACCACCTTCAGCCAGTCGTCGAGCCGGCCGACCATGATCGTGCACACCGGCCCCATCGTTTTGACGTCGTCTCCCTGCTGCTCGCGCCGACGGAGCCCGCACTCGACGGCCTCCGCGACCGCCAGCGCCTGCGGCAGCGAGAACGAGACCGTCGCGTTGATGCTCACACCGCGCGCCGTGACCTCCTCCATCGCCTCGATGCCAGCCCGCGTCGCCGGCAGCTTCACGATCATGTTCGGCGCGAGCTGACTGAAGTGCAGCGCCTGCTCGACGAGCGCGCGCGCGTCACGATAGAGGCGCGGGTCCGTCTGGATGGACAGGCGGCCATTCCGGCCACCGTGCTGCTCGAATACCTCGCCCAGCATCGCGGCGCGCGTGGCGGAGATCTCCTCGGCGAGCCGCCAGGCGATCTCCGTCTCGGTGGCGGCCGGCCGCTCGCGCGCGAGCGCCGCGATCCGCGGCTGCCAGATGGACAGCTCCCGCTTCAACACCTCGAGGACGATCACCGGATTGCAGGTGGCGCCGACAGCGCCCTGCGCGAGCGAGTAGATCAGGTCCGCCTCGGCGGCGGAGTCGTTCCAGAGACAGGTCGGCCCCATTCGCGTCATCTGTTGCAGCGGGCTCAGCAGCGCCGCGTCCGTACGCGCGTCAATCGGCTCAGCGGTGGAGATGGAATGTGTGCTCATGATGGTCCGTTCACTTTTCCGCATTCAGTCCTGGACGAGCCGGGCGTCGAGCCGAATGGCGCGGTAGCCGCCACGGCTGCGATAGTAGAGCATCAGCCCGACGAAAATCACGGTCAGCACGATCGGCAGCACGGCGACGGAGCGGAACGCCGCCGAGGCACCGTGCGCGTCGTACCACGTGCCTATCACCGGCAAGATGAAGGCGACGGCGAGATTGCCCGCGCCGCCCACGATCGCGAGCAGGAACGCGCCGCCCTTCGGAAACCGCTCGGACGTCACCGACAACATCGTCGGCCAGTAGAACGCAATCCCGACACCGAAGAGCGTGGCGGCCGCGAACGCGCCGATTGCAGACGAAGCACCGGCGAGCGCGAAGAGTCCCATCGCGGTCAGGATCGACGACAGCGTCAGCAGGCCGAGCGGCGAGACGCGATGGGCGAACGAACTGCCGAAGAATCGGAGCAGGAACATGAGGCCCGCGGTGTATACCAGCACGAGGATGCCCTGCATGCCCGTCAGGTTGGTAATGAGCGACGGCACCCATTGGCTCGGCCCGAGCTCGGCGGAGGAGGTCATCAGCATGCAGACGAGCCACAGCAGGAACATCGGACGTAACGCCTCGCCGAACATCTCGCGATCGCTGACGCCTGCGGAGACACGCTCGGTCCGCGGGAACGGCTGGCCGGCGATCATGATGGCGTAGAGCACCGCCGGGATCAGGAGCAGCGCCAGCTTGATTCGCCAGCCGAACGCCGACGCCTCGCGCGACAGATCGGCCGCATCGAGACCCAGCGCGCGCGTGAGCGCGTACGCGGCCAGTCCGCCGATGATCAATCCGCCGGGCCACCACGCGTGCAGGATGCCGAAGCGCTTGGTCTTCTCACCAGGGTACATGGTCGCACACAGGGGGTTGATGACGCCCTCGACGAGCCCCTGCGAGAGCCCGAGCGCGAGAAAGCCGACATAGAGACAGACGAAGCCGGCGTCGGTGTAGTACGGCGTGATGGGTCCGGCGGGCGCGGGGGCGAACAGGATGAGCAGCACCGACCCGATGTACCCGGCGCTCGACAGCAGGAACAGCCGCCGCATTCCCAGAAAGTCGACGATCGATCCGCCGAGCATGATCGACACGGTGAACCCCCAGAATGCGGGACTGAGGATCACGCCCAGTTGGTGGTTCGTGAGATGAAAGTGCCGGCCGAGAGCGTCGAGGATGTCGCCACGGATCGAGAACACCATCGAAGTGGTCACGAGGGCCACACAGCTCGCCGCGAACAACCTGCCACGATTTGTCATTCGTCTCGTCTCCACGCGCGTCCCGCCGGCGTTGCCTCGGAATGCATCGGCCCGGCGAGGCCGGCATCGCTGCGCGGTCGCGTCTGGCGCTCCACGCCCTCGCGCTCCGCACGGCCGCGGCCCTGACGCAGGGTCACGAGGCGATCGATCGGCGTCGCTGGAAAACGCTCGCGCTCGCCGCGACGCCACTCCACGATCACCCCGTCGATCGCGCCGATCTCGCCGAGCCCCACGTGCACGCGCGGGTCGCTCGCGCTCAGATAGCTGCCGTCGGTGTGCGCGCGCCTGAGGATCGCCGGCCCTTCGCGCGGCAGCACGCGCACCAGCGCACCCTGTCCGTCAGGCGCGGCCGTCGTCGCCTCCAGCTCGATCGATATCCAGTGGGCGTCAGTCGCCGTCTCGTTCAGGAGCAGCCTCACCGGACCGTTGTTGTTCGACACGACGATGTCGACGTCGCCGTCGTTGTCGAGGTCGCCGAAGGCCGCGCCGCGGCTCACCTCCTCGAGGGCGAGCACCGGACCGGCGTCGGGCGACGCGTCGCGATAGCCGGCGCGCCCGCCGGCCGCCTCATGGCGCAGCAGCAGATTGCGCTGTTGATAGGGATACGGACGTCCAAGCCGCGCGTCGACGATCGCGACGGCACCGTTGGCGATGAAAAGATCCAGGCGGCCGTCGCGATCGGCGTCGAACCAGTCCGTTCCGAACCCCGTGAAGGGGTGGCTGATTGCTCCCAGCCGCCAGCGCACCGTCGCGTCCTCGAAGCGCCCTTGGCCGTCGTTCAGGTAGAGCGTGGCGCCCTCGCCGATCAGGTGCGTGACGAACAGGTCCTCGTCGCCGTCCGCATCGACATCCGCGGCCGCGACGCCCATGTCCGCCTTGGCGCGGCCGCTCCCGTCGTACGCCGCGCCGGACAGCAGCGCATCCTCGGTGAACGTGCCGTCACCCTGGTTGACCCAGAGGTGGTTGGGTGTGCCGTCGTTCGCCACGTAGAGATCCAGCAGGTGGTCGCCGTTGACGTCGGTCGCGACAACACCGAGCCCAGCGCCGGCGGCCGAGCCGACCCCGCTCGGCGCCGTCACGTCGGTGAAGCGCCCTGCGCCGTCGTTGCGGAAGAGGCGCGCCGGCAGCGGATGGAACTCCGCGGGCAGGCAGTAGTCGCGCGGACCGGCGGGGTCGTAACAGGGCTTGTTGCCTTTCTCGGTGAAGTCGACGTACGCGGTGCTGAAGAGATCGAGATCCCCGTCCGCATCGTAATCGACGAACGCCGCGCTCGCGTTCCAGCGCTGATCGTCCACGCCCGCCTCGGCGGTGACGTCAGTGAACCGGCCTCTGCCGTCGTTGCGATACAGCACATTCGCTCCGAAGGCGGTCACGTAGAGGTCGGGATCGCCGTCGTTGTCGTAGTCGCCAGCGGCCACCCCCATGCTCCAGGCGCGCTGCCCGAGGCCCGATCGATCCGTCACGTCCGTGAAGCGGAGTCGCCCGCGCTCCACCAGCTCGTTGCGGAACAACGACGATCGCGATTGCGCATCCGGCGATCCCTGCAACAGGTAGACGTCGAGGTCACCGTCACCGTCATAGTCCAGGAGCGCACAGCCGGAGCCCATGATCTCCGGCAGACGGAAGGCGCCGGCGGCGCCCGACTCGTGCACGAACCTCAGCCCCACGTCCGCGGCGGCCTCGCGAAAGCGGGGCGTGACGGGCACGCGTTCCGCGTGCGCAGACGGCATGGCCAGCGGCCCGGCGACGCCGACCGACGCGGCCACGACGATGGCCGGCAGCGCAATGACGCCGGCCATCGAGCACCAGCGGGCGCACCGCACAGGATCGGCGACGGCGCGGCTCGTCAGAGGGACCCTCACTGCCGCGCTCCGCTCCTCTCGCGCAGCCGTCGCAGGTCATTGTCTATGCGCTCGACGAGGCTGGCCTGGCCGTGCGCCACTGCTCGTGTGCGTGCAGCCAGCGCGTGTCGCTCGGCGTCGGCCATGCGACCGCTGCGCGCGCAGGCGTCGGCGAGGTAGTACAGGTACTGCGACGTCTTCTCGTCCTCGATCTCGGCGGCCTCTGCGAAGTGTGCCAGCGCTTCGCCGTTGTTCCGCTCGGCGAGCAGCAGCCGGGCGAGATTGAAGTGCGCGTCGCGATGCGCCGGATTCGCAGCGAGCGCCGCGCGAAAGTGATCGGCGGCCTCGCCCGCGCGGCCGCGCTGCGCCAGCACGAAGCCGAGGTTGTTGTGCGCGCCGGCGTGCGAGGCGTTGCTGGCGACCGCCCGCTCGAACGCCGCGATCGCCTCGTCCTCGCGGCTCTGCGAGAGCCGGAGCACGCCGAGGTTGTAGTGGGCTTCCGGGAGATCGGGATTCAGCGCTGTCGCGGCCCGATACGCCGCCTCGGCTTCGTCGGCCGCTCCGACGGCCGCGTACGCAGCAATGAGGTTGACGTGCGCCTGCACCAGCGTCGGGCTCGTGCGCGCGGCGCGTGCGAGGGCCTCGACCGCTTCGCGGTGCCGTCCCTGATCACGGAGCCAGCGGCCACGCGCCAGATCCTCATACGGCCCCGACCGCAGCGTTGCCACGCGCGCCACCAGCGGATCGTCGAGCGGTGCCGGCTGTCCGCGCGTCTCGTGATAACGCGCGAGCGACGCCTCGGCACGCGAGCGATCGCCGAGCCTACGATACGCGAGCGCCAGCGCGTAGTGCGCCGCGCCGAATGCCGGTGCGAGCGCCGCCGCGCGCTCGTAGTGCCGCAGCGCGTCGGGAGGAACGGCCTCACGCCCGCCTCGCGCCGCCAGAGCCCGCGCGAGCCCATAGTGGGCCACGGCCGACCCCGGACGATCCCGCAGGACGCCGCGATACGAACGCGCGCTCGCGTCGAGTCGCCCCTGCTCCAGTTGCAGATCGGCGAGTCGAAGCCGTGCAGGCACGTCGGCCGGGCTCAACTGCAGGGCCTCTTCCAGGGCTGCCGCAGCGCGATCGATGTCGCCCGCCATGGCGAGGGCGACGCCTTGGTAGTACGGCCATTCGAACGCACGCGGCGCCAGCTGGCGAGCGCGCGCATAGCAGGCGGCTGCGCGATCGAACCGATCGTAGGCGTGGAGCAGCAGCCCCAGCTCGCCGATCGTCTCGCCGGTCGGTTCACCGGCGGCGCGCTCGAGCGCCTCGACGATCCGCTGCTTGATCGACGGCTCGAACGTGTCGAGATCGGCTGGCGCGAGCTCGTCGCGCTCCTGCCCCGCAACCGTCACGGCGCCCGCCGCGCACGCAGCGACCGACAGCGCCGCCAGGAGCACCCCGCCGACTGCGCGCGTCGTCGCCGATTCGAAGCTGCTGTGCCGCATCCATGAGCTCCGCGCGTGTGCCGTCACGTCCACACCGCACGCACCAACCGCCGCGCTACGGCAGCGCGTACACGTTCAGCGTCGCGGGGATGGTCGGATCGCCGAGGAAGCCGCCGCCGCTCACCATCACCGCGACGTATTGCCGGCCGTCGCGGCCCTGATAGGTGATCGGAACCGAATGCGCTGCGGCGCCGACGTCCGTCGACCACACCTCACGGCCGGTCCGAGCGTCGAACGCACGGAACTTGTTGTCGAGCGTGGCGCCGATGAAGACGAGACCGCCGGCGGTCGCGATGGAGCCGCCCATGTTCGGCGTGCCGGCGTCCGTGATCCCGAGCTTCTCCAGCGCCTCGAACTGCCCGAGCGGCACGCGCCACCCAACCTCACCGGTATCGACGTCGACCGCCATCAGCTCGCCCCACGGCGGCTGCTGGCAGGGCCAATACTTGTCGCCGTCCCAGAACTTCCACCGCTGCGCCATCGGTCCCTGCTCCGGCGTGTCGACGATCTGGTAGACCTCGCCGACGTTCTGCGTGTTGACGAACAGGTATCTCAGCTCCGGGTTGAACGACGTCCCGTGCCAGTTGCCGCCGCCGAGCGTGCCGGGAAAGAGCAGGCTCGGCTCGTATCCAAACGGTAGATACGGGCCGCCCGTGCGTAGCCCGCCGTCCTTCTTCAGCAGCGCTTCGCACAATTGTCGATGGGCGGGGTTGATGTTGGCGAGCTCGGACGGATCGAAGCCGTTGCGCGCCAGCGGCACGGGCTTCACAGGGAACGGCTGCGTCGGCCACGGATGCTCGCTGGGCACAAACCCATCCTGCGGCATCCGACGTTCCTCCACGCCGTGGATCGGCTCGCCGGTCAGGCGATTGAGGATGAAGAGCAGCCCCTGCTTCGTCATCTGCGCCACCGCGGGAATCCGTTGGCCGTTGCGCGTGACGTCCATGAGGGTGGGCGCCGCCTCGAGGTCGTAGTCCCAGATGTCGTGGTGCGTGGTCTGGAAGTGCCACTTGCGGCGACCGGTCGGCGCGTCCAGGGCGACCAGCGTGCTGCCAAACAGGTTCGCGCCCTTCCGATCTCCGCCGTAGTAATCGTAGGTGACCGAGCCGATCGGCAGGAAGAGGAGGCCGTGCTCGACGTCGACCGTCATCAGGCCCCAGACGTTGGCGCCCGATCGGTCCTTCCAACTGTCCGGCTCTTCCCAGGTGTCGTGACCGAGCTCGCCTGGCCGCGGTATCGTCCGGAACGTCCACACCAGCTCGCCGGTGCGCGCGTCCCACGCACGGACGTCGCCTGCCGGCCCATGGCTCGGCTGCTCCTGCACGCGCGATCCCGTGATCACGAGGTGCTTGTAGACGACGGGTGGCGACGACAGGCCGTAGTTCGCGTCCGGGAACCGATCGACCATCCCGTCACGCAGGCTCACGATGCCGTCCTGACCGAACCCAGACACGGGCTGGCCCGTGCGGGCGTTGAGCCCGATCAGGAATCCGCCGCTCGTGCCGAAGAAGATCGTGGGCGGTGCCTCGCCGTCACCAGGCCAGTAGGCGAGTCCGCGCAGCGCCGGCACGCCCATGTCCTGGATGTCGTACTGCCAAATGGTGCGGCCGGTTTCCGGCTCTAGCGCCAGCGCCTGATTCGCGGCGGTCGTCAGATACATCACGTCGTTGATCACGAGCGGCGTGATCTGCGACATGCGACCGCGACGTTTGGTGCGCGACGCGCCATTCGCGCCGGATGCCGCCGCGCCATTCGAGGAGGCCCCCGCGCCGCGGCTGCCGCCTTCGCTGGAGGTCGCTTCCGGGGAGGGCACGACGACGGGTGGCGTGGACGTGAGCGTCCACACGCGCCGCAGCTTCGCCACGTTCTCAGGGGTGATCTGTGTCAGCGGCGAGTAGCGCTGCCCTCCAGGGTCGTGTCCGTACACCGGCCACCCGGCATCGGCAATGCGCCCGTGGGAGGCCGCGACCTCCACGGCGCGCCCGGGCCCCGTCGCGCCGCTCGACGGCACGGTGCCCGAATCCGGAACGCTGGCCGACGTCTCCGACCGTCCTGCTCCAGGTGCCGGCGGAACGGCCTCCGTGCCGCCGAGATGCGTCGCCAGGTACTTCGTGACGATCTCGATCTCTTCCGGCGTTCCGACGGCGCCGCGCACGACCATGCTGTCGACGATCTCCGCCCATTGCGGCGCGGAGTAGCGATGGTTGGTCACCATCTCGATCGCATGGCAGCCGGTGCCGCACATGCGCTGCACGAGGTCCCGCCCCGCTCCCGCCGGCAGCGTCGTTCGCGAGGGCACGGCCTGCGGCGGTGCCTGCGGCGGCTGGGGCTCCTGCTGCATCCGCGCCGTGGCGCTGATGGTGACGAGCGTGCACGCCGCGGTCGCGAGGAGCACGACAGAGGAGGCGACACGAGCCATCACGCGTTACCCGATCCGCAGCCCGAGGGTTTGCGTCATGTACGCGAGGTTGGTCTTGACCGCGTCGATCTCCGCGGCGGGCGCGCGATCGAGCTCGATCATCACCCACCCGTCGTACGACGTGTCCAACAGCAGCGCCGTGATCGCGGAGAAATCGATCACGCCCTTTCCCAGCTCGACAAAGCCGCCCTTGCGCCCCGTCTCGGCCGTCCGCGGCGTCACGAGGTCTGGGTCAAAGTCCTTGTAGTGCATGTAGATGATGCGGGAGCGGTACGTCTTGAAGACGTCGAGCGGATCGGCGCCGCCCGCGAGCAGGTGTCCCGTATCGGGGCAGAGCGAGAAGTACTTTGGGTTGGTCATCTCCATCGCACGGTCGATGTCCGCCCGGTTCTCGAGGAGATGCCCACGGTGCGGGTGGTACCCGAGGCGTAGCCCGTACTCCTCCTGCAGCCGTTTGCCCAGCTCGTTTGCCAGCTTTGCGAACGCTGCGAACTCCGCCGTGGGATCCGGCTGCGGCCGCTCGCCGCCCGCGAGATTGATCAGATCGCCGCCAACGGCCTTCAGGAACTTGCCGACGCGCATCCCGCTGTCCAGGTTCTCCTGGTACTTCGCCGGGTCGGAGACCGGCAGCGTGTGATAGAGCGCGACGAGCGCCATGTCGTGCTTCGCGAGACGCGCCTTCACCTCGCTGGACCGATCGCCGTAGGTGGCCGTGAGCTTCGAGGGATTGTCGTCCGCCTCGGTGCCGTGCACGCCAAGGCTGGCGATCTCCTCGACACCCCGCCAGAAGCCGTCCGTTCCGCGGCCGCCCGAGATGTAGGTCGTGAGGTTGTGTCCGATCCGGAACTTCTGGCCCGCACCGCCGGACGGGTCCGGTTGCGCGGCCTGCTCGCCGACCGCGCCGAGCGGCACGCCCGCGGCGGCCGCCGCCGTTGCGGCCGCGAGCCCCAGGAACTCGCGGCGCTGCAATGTGTGTCTCATCGTGGCCCTCCTCTGAACGCGCGTGCTTGCTTAATCCCAGGCTTAGAAGGCGAACCGCAGCGCGATCTGAATCACGCGCGGATCGTAGGCATCGTTGATGATCCCGAAGCTCGAGCCACCGAACCCGCCGCCCGGATTACGGAAGCGCGTCGAGTTCAGCACGTTGAACGCCTCGGCGCGAAAGTCGAAGTACCGCGAATCGTCCAGGCGGAAGCGCTTGACCAGGCTGATGTCGACGTTCGCGAAGCGCGGCCCCCACGCCGAGTTGCGCGGCGCGTTACCGGGCGTGTCGAGCGTCTGCACCTCGTACGCGCTCGTGCTGAGGAACGCGAACCGATCCTCCTTCGGATCGATCCCGGTGCTCGGCTCGCCCACGAGGTTCGGACGCAGCCCGCCGCCGTTGCGGTCGAGGAAGCGGTACGGCTCGCCGGTCGCGGGATCGATGCCGGTCGACGCGAGCGTCACGTTGACCGGAATGCCCGTCTGCCATGTGACCAGTGACGAGATCTGCCAGCCGCCCAGCAGGAAGTCCGACACGCGGCCCATGTCCGTGCCGATCGCGCGTCCACGTCCGACCGGGAGCTGGTAGATGTTGGCCACCGATAGCCTGTGCCGCGGCGTCTGGCTGTCGGGCGCCCACTCCGCGCGCCAGTCGCCCAAGAGCTGTGGGCTGTTGCTGGCCGCAAAGCCGCCGGTCTCGGAGAACGCGCGCCCGTACGAGTACGACGTCAGGTTGTACCAGCCATTCGCGAACCGGTGCTCGAACTTCGCCTGGAGTCCGTCGTACTGCGATCGCGCCCGCGTGTCGTAGAACTCGATGCCGCTCCACATCGGATATGGCCGGTTCTCTGGGACGCTGCCATCCACGCCGAACGGCACCTGGTTCAATTGCCACGTGCCGGCGAGGTTGCGCCCGCGGTTGCCGACGTACGCCAGCTCGATCGTCGACGCCATCGGCAGCCGCAGCTCCACGGCGACGTTCCACTGGTGCAGCGTGACCGCGTCCTGGTCCGGATCGCGCACCTGCAGGCTCGTGCGCACCGAGTCCGCCGGGTCCCATGACGTCGCCAGGTGGGCCGGCACGGGATCGGAGACCAGGTACGGCGGCGGCTCGTTGCCGACGGGCGTCACGGCCGGCGACAGCATGTTGGGAGGGTTCATCACGAGGTTGCCGCCCGATCCGCGGAACTCCTCGCCGCCATAGAACAGGCCGTAGCCGCCGCGCACGACGAGCTGCTCCGGCTTCACCTGATACGCGAAGCCGAGGCGCGGCGCGATGTTGTTCCTGTCGGTATCGACGAGATACCGGTTGTCGTCGGTGGCCCGCACGAGCTCGCCCGTTTCGACATCGATGTTGATGTTGGGGTACGGCTCGTCGGCCCAGTACGGCGTGGCGTACTCGTACCGCACGCCCAGGTTGAGCGTGAAGTTCGGCGTCACCTTCCAGTCGTCCTGGAGGAAGCCCGCCAGCGCGTTCTGGCGCTGCACCGCCGTCATCACGTTGTTCATCCGCAGCGTCTGCGGCCAGCCGAGCAGCATGTCGGCGATCCCGTCACCCGTGAAGAACCCGGTGAACGAGTACTCCGGATTGCGGCGCCGGACGTCGACGAACTCGTTCTGCTTGTGCCGGAACTCGACGCCTGCCGACAGCGCGTGGGACCCGCGCGCCATCGTCACCACGTCGAGGATCTGGAACGACTGCGGCAGCTGATACTGCGGACGCCATGAGCCCGTGCCCATCGATTCGTAGTTGGTCACCGCGATCCGCGGCAGCCCGCCGGTCGCGTCCATCTCCGGCGGAATGCCCTCGAAGCCGAACTCGGTGCCGCTCATCCCGCCGACCGTTTCGTGCTCGAACGCGGCGTACGTCCGGTTGTAGCCGAAGCGCAGCTCGTTCACGGTCGTCGCGCCGATCGTGCGGGTCCAGCTCGTCCCCAAGCTCTGGTTCCGGTTGTACTGCGACCCGCGTCCTTCGGCGCCGTCGTCGACCGGCGGCGCGAAGATCGCCCCGCGGAAGATATCCTGCTGCAGGAAGCTGTAGCGCACGAACAGGCGGTCCTGTGACGACACGTAGTAGTCGTTGCGAATGTCGAACTTGTGGGTGCTCTCCGTCTGCGGCCGCGAGACGCCATAGTTCTCGACCGTGCGTCCGCCCGGCACGACGCGGCCCGGCAGGTTGGGCTCCGGATACAGGTCCACGAGCTTGGCGCCGAGCGGATCCAGGCGCGACTGCGGAATCGTGTTGCCGGCGAAGTCTTGTCCCGTCACCGGATCGCGCACGGCGAACGGGAAGCTCCCGTCGCGCTGCGCGAGCGTGGGCACCTCTGTCAGGAAGAAGTTCGTCTTGTCGCTATCGAAGCCTTCGTAGTGCCCGAAGTAGAACACGCGGTTCGCGATGATGGGTCCGCCGAAGGTGCCGCCGAACTGGTTCCACGAGAGGTCGTCTTTCGCCTGATCGAGCGCATTGGCCCGCCACGAGTTGGCGGCCAGCGCGTCGGACCGGTTGTAGTACCAGCCGGATCCGTGGCGCGCGTTGGTGCCGGACTTCAGCGAGACGTTGACGACGGCGCCGGCGGAGCGGCCGAACTCGGCCGAGAAGCTGTTGGTCTGGACCTTGAACTCACCGATCGCGTCGGGCGACGGCTGCACGACCTGCGACGACAGCGATTGCATGTTGGTCGTGCCCTGATTGTTGTCGAACCCGTCGAGGACGAAATTGTTCTGCGTGTGGGAGGTGCCGTTGACCGTGAACCAACCTGGGCCGCGGATCTCGCTGTTGAGCGTGCTGTTGCTCGAGCCCGGCGCGAGCAGCGCAAGGTCGCTGTAACGACGCGCGGCGAGCGGGAGCTCCACGGCGACGGTGCCCTGGATGACCTGTCCGAGCGAGCCCTCTTCGGACTGCACGGGGGCGGCCTGGGCGGTGACCTCGAGGGTCTCGCTGACCTGCGCGACCTCGAGCGCGGCCCGAACGAGGCGGTCCTGCTGCACGTCGACGCTGACGTCGCGCACGCGCACCGACTGGAAGCCGTCGAGCGAGACTTCGACGACATAGGTGCCGCGTGGAATGGGGGTGAAGAACGCATAGCCTTCGCTGTTGGACACGTTGGTGTCCATCACGTTCGTGGCCACGCTCGTCACGGAGACGAGGGCGCCCGGCAGGACCGATCCGGTCCCATCGACGACCAGGACCCGTAGGCCTCCGGCGTCCGACTGGGCGAACGAGAGCGATGCGGCTCCCAGCAGCATCGCGACGAGTAGTGCGCAGTGCTTCCCGACCGTCGCGGTCATCGGTTCCTCCTCTGGCGCCGATCGGCGCGGATGCGCCTGCCGCGCCGTGGGCGCGGCCCCTCCGCCCGTGCTGCCGATCGTGCAGCGTCTTACAACTAAGCGCTTAGCTGCATCGGCTATTTATGGCGCCATCAGCCCGCAGCCAAGCCAATGGCGCCGTCGCTACCGCCTCACAGGGTCTGTCGCAGCATGCCGCGCCGAGGCGCTATTGTCAAGACCCTCTTGTCGCTTTCCTCAGCGTTCCGACGGCATTGTCGGGCCGACACGCGCTCCGTCTCGCGATCGAACGCCGCTGTCGAAGCGCTTCGTCACCACGTCGTCCCGAAGGGCCCCGGGCTGGCGCGTCGACGCCCAGCACGGTCAGGTTCCTTCCGCCTGGTGCGTGCGTCGCGAGCGTCTTCATGGCTGAACACCCGGCGGAGGGACCATGGGCACCCGCGGATCGGCCGGGGGCCAATTCGCACGCACGTGCGCGTAGCGCGGATCGTCGAACGCCGCCATCGAGCGGATGCTGCCGGCCAGCACGTTCAAGTAATAGGCATCGTAGCCCGGCGCTGTAACGAACGGATGATAGCCCTCCGGTACGAGCACGAGGTCACCGTGGGTCACGCGCAGCACCGTGTCCTGCCGGCCGTCGGGGCTGTACAGGCGTTGATAGCCGAAGCCGTTCGGCTGCGCGAATCGGAAGTAGTACGTCTCTTCGAGGGCCGCCTCGATTGGCGGGGCATGCCGATCGTGCTTGTGCGGCGGATAGCTGGACCAGTTCCCGCCTGGGGTCAACACCTCGCAGATCAGCAGGCGATCGGCCGGCGCCGACGGCGGCAGGATGTCGATGATCTGGCGCGTGGCGTTGCCGCCGCCGCGCACCTCGAGCCCGCAATCCTGTGGCCGGATCTCGAACGCATCGTTTCGGCGATCGGTGGGCGACCGGCAGTCGGCGATCTCGGTCGCGCGCCGCGCGCGCACCTCGAAGCGCGTGCCCCGCGGCAGGTAGAGCGCGTGCGGATAGTCGCTGAACACGTCGCGCCGCGGCCCGAGCCGCACCGGCTTCGCGGGCACTGCCCCCGATCGGGCGGACGCGCAGGTCACGACCGCCTCGCCGCGGAGCAGCACGAGACAGACCTCATCTCCGCCCGTCCGTCCCGCCCACCGGTCGCCGGCCGCGATGCGGCGTGCCGCGAAGTGCACGTAGTCCCAGCCAGCTCGCTCCGGCGTCACCGCCACGAGGGTGCCCGATCCATTGCGCGCTGCGCGCGAGCGTAGCAGGGAACGACTGTTCGTCATGCGCCTGAATCCTCCAACGCCTGCCTCCTCGGTGCCCCACGCCTGCGCGGGCTCGCCAGCGAAGCGCTTCGCTGGACGCGGATGCCGCGGCCGGCGGCAGCAGCGCGCGCGGCACGACAACGCCGCGAGCGCCCGTGGTGGGCAGTCCTGGCGCGTGGGTCGCTAGTATACGCCCGCCGTGCCGTTCGTTGTCAACCGCCCCTGCCGCTCCCCTGCCGCGCGTGGTCAACCGCCGCGCGCACGCGCCGTCGGCGCCAGAGCGGCCCCGGAGCTAAGCGCTTTGCAAGCGCGCCCCGTGCTTGCTAGAATGCGTCGCTAGCCTGGAGGCTGACGATGGCCACGATCTTCGATGTCGCCAAGCGCGCCCGCGTCTCGACGGCCACCGTCTCCGCCGTCCTCAACCACACGGCCTACGTCAGCCCCGCTCTCAAGGCGCGCGTCACCGGCGCGGTCCACGAGCTCAACTACCAGCCCAACCTCGTCGCCCGCAGCCTCGCACGCCAGCGGACCCAGACGCTCGGCATGATCGCCCTCAACATCGCCAACCCGTTCTGGCCCGCCGTCGTCCGGGGCGTCGAAGACGGCGCGCGCAGCCGCCGCTACGAGCTGCTGCTCGCCAACAGCGACGACGACCCCGAGAAGGAAGCGCAGTCCCTCCGGCTGTTCCTCGCCAAGCGCGTCGATGGGATCCTGCTGACCAAGGCTCGCGGCCGGATCCCCGTCGACGTCGCCGAGCAGATCAAGACGCTCGGCGTGCCGCTCGTCCAGTTGATGCGCTTCGGCATGGGCCTCCGCTCCGACGTGGTGACAGTCGACGAAGAGGGCGGCGCGTACGAAGCCGTGGCGCATCTGGTGCGTCTCGGCTATCGCAGGATCGCCATGCTGAACGGCCCGCAGGTCAGCACATCGCGGCGCCGCTTCGTCGGCTACAAGGAGGCGCTCGAGGCGGGCGGCCTCGCCGTCGATCCAGACCTCGTCGTGTCCGGCGACTTCCGTGTCGAGGCGGGCTACGACGCCGGCATCACGCTGCTCAAGCGGAAGCCGGACGCCGTGTTCGTCGCAAACTACATGAGCGCCGTCGGCTTCATGGCGGCGCTGCGCCAATACCAGATCCGTTGCCCTGACGACATCGGCCTCGTCACGTGCGACGATCACCCGTGGCTCGAGGCGTTCTCGCCGCGGCTGACGACCATCAACCTTCCGAAGTACGAGATCGGACAGGCGGCGGCCGAGCTCCTCATCAACACGCTCGACCCGCCCGAGGGCCAGAAGAGGCTGCGCGGCTTCAAGACCGTCGTGTTGAAGACGTCGCTGCTCATCCGCGAGTCGTGCGGCTATCACCTGCGCGCCGGTCGCGGCGCGAAGCCCGGCCGGTAGCGGCGCGCCTGTCTAGTGTGGTGTCTCCGAAATAGCTTGTGCACCGAGGGCGGCCGAATGCCAAGCTATTTCGGAGACACCGCACTAGAGATAGAAGCGGCGTTGCGCACGCGCGGCGACGTAGCGTGCGCGCGCCTCTTGCACGCTGGCGAGCGTGGAGGTCTCGGCGACGGGTACGTCCCACCACACGGGCGGTCCGCCGACTTGCGCGTGCCGATCGACAGGAATGACGATAGCCGTGACACCCTCCTCCGTCGCCTTGGCCGCCTGCAGCGCCTCACGGATCGCGTCGCGGGACTCGGCGCGCCACACGTGGGCGCCGAGCGAGGCCGCGTTGGCCGCGAAGTCCACCTGCACGGGCGGCCCGTCGAGCCGGTCGGAGCACTCGGTCCGATAGCGATACTCCGTCGCGAAGCCCTGCGCGCCGACAGATTCGGAGAGCGCCCCGATGCTCGCGAATCCGTGGTTGTCCAGCACGAGGATCGTCAGACGGATGCCCTCTTGCACGGCGGTCGCGATCTCCTGCGCCATCATCAGGTAGGAGCCATCGCCCGCCAGCACGTAGACGTCGCGATCCGGGGCCGCCAGCTTCACGCCCAGGCCCGCCGCGATCTCGTAGCCCATGCAGGAGTAGCCGTATTCGAGGTGATATTGCTTCGGATCGCGCGCGCGCCAGAGCTTGTGGAGATCGCCCGGGAGGCTGCCCGCCGCGTTGATGATGACGTCACGCGGCCCGACGAACCCGTTCAGCAGGCCGATGACTTCGCCCTGGCTGATGGCACGACGCCCAGCCTCCGCGCCCTGCCGATCGGATGGAATGGCGGCAAGCTCGTCCGCCTGTTGCTGGCCCGCGACGATCCGATCGATCTCCTGCTCCCAGTCGAGACGGTCGCGCGTGACCTGCTCGCGGTACGCGGCGGAGGTCTCCCATCCGGCGAGCGCGGGGCGCAGCTCGTCGAGCGTCACCTGCGCATCGGCGACGAGCGGCAGCGCCTGGTGCTTGCCTGCATCGAGCTCGGTGACGTTGAGGCCGATGAAGCGCACGGCCGGATTTTGGAACGCGCTCTTCGACGCGGTCGTGAAGTCGCTGAGGCGCGAGCCCACCACGAGCACGACGTCGGCTTCGCGCGTGAGACGGTTCGCGCCCGGCGTGCCGGTGACACCGACGGCGCCGAGCGCCTGTGGATGGTCGTACGGCAGCGCGCCCTTGCCCGCGTGCGTCTCGACGACGGCGATCCCGGTGGCGTCGACAAACGCGCGGAGGCTGTCGATGGCGCCGCTGTAGTGCACGCCGCCGCCGGCGACGATCACCGGCCTCGTCGCCTGCCGCAGCAGCGCGACGGCCTCGGCGAGCAGCGTCGCGTCCGGCCGGAGACGTGGGATCGTCCAGACGCGCTTGCGAAACAGCGCCTCGGGGAAATCGAACGCCTCGGTCTGCACGTCCTGCGGCAGGCAGAGCGTCACCGCGCCGGTTTCGGCAGGGGACGTCAGCACGCGCATGGCCTCAGGGAGCGCGGCGATCACCTGCTCCGGCCGGTTGATCCGATCCCAGTACCGCGAGACTGGCTTGAAGCAGTCGTTGACCGACACGTCCTGCGACTGCGCGGACTCGAGCTGCTGAAGCACCGGGGCGGGCGCGCGCGTGGCGAAGAGATCGCCCGGCAGGAGCAGCACGGGGAGCCGATTGATCGTCGCGACGGCCGCGCCGGTAATCATGTTGGTCGCGCCGGGGCCGATCGAGGTGGTGCACACCATCGCCTGGAGCCGGTTCTGCATCTTGGCGAAGCCGACAGCGCTGTGCACCATCGCCTGCTCGTTGCGCGGGAGGATGCAGCGGAGCCGATCGGTCCGCTCCAGGAGCGCCGCTCCCAGCCCGGCGACGTTGCCATGGCCGAAGATGGCGAAGGCGCCAGCGAACAACGGCTGTTCGACATCGTCGCGACGCGTGTGCTGTTGAACGAGAAACTCGACAATCGCCTGCGCGACCGTCAGACGCCGCGTGCTGGACACGACTCCTCCTCAACCCGCGGGCGCGCAGATCTGGTGCCCGACTGTGGCGATGGTCCCGCGGGTGCGCGTCAGTCTAGCAACAATCTCGCTGTTCGCAAAGCGATTCGCTAGTTGGCGTCATGAGAGCGGCCAACGATCGCGGATTTGCCGCAATATTCCGGTGAACGAAGCGCTTCGCCATGGAGGTGTCGATGGGTCCGCGCGCGCCTCAGGACCGGCCGCTCGATCTTGGGATTAAGCTTCGTTGATGGCATCAGCCACCCGATTGGCAGATCTCGTGGCGGCTTCCATCCCCCAATTCAGATTGTCAGCATACGCGCCGGCGAAGTAGATTCGCCCGACCGGCTCGATCACGTGCGGCCAGATTCTGCGAAGCTGCCCCGGGGCGTAAAGCGTCGTCTCACACAGCGCGGCCCAGGGGTCCAGCGCCCAGTTGACGACGTACGCCTGCTCGATGTTCTCTGATTTCCCGGGATAGAGTCCCCGAAAGGTCTTCAGCGCTTGCTCCGCCGAGACGACGCCGGGCGCTGCGCCTTCCAGTAAGCCCCTTCCCGTCTCCACTTCCGCAGCCATTTGCCAGACAGTGGAGAGGCCAGGCTGCCCGAGCGCCCGGTTCGGGCTCAACTCGTCTCTTTCCCAAAAGCGGCTCCGGGACTGGAAGATGATACGAGTGTTGGAATAGTACGGAACGTTCCGGATCGCGTAGCTCTTGCTCTGCGGCCACGCGGGTGTGACCGAGATCTTCCGGAGCATCGAGAGATTGATGCAGGCCACTGCATAGTCCGCTTCCAACTGTCTCGTCCGGCCGAAGCCGCTGTAGGTAACCGTTACCCCTGTGTTGCCGTGCTCGATGGCGCTCACGGGGCAGCCCAGTAACAGACTGTCGCCCAGCCTTTCGGCGAAGCTGTCGGTCATGCGCTGATTGCCGCCGGTGATGCGAAAGACCTCTTGCGGGAAGAGCGCGACGCCACGAAGTGCAAGGATGGCGGCATGCCACAAGACGTGCAGGGCCGAGCTGGGCCCGCCCAAGTAATTGATTGCGGCCGCTGAAGCGCCATCCTTTTCGAGCAGATCGCTAATGGAAATGTCGTCCAGCTCGTCGAGCCCGGCTTCGAAAGGACGATACTCGTCCGTGAAACGGTCCAGATAGGGCTGGTAATAGAGCAGGCCCAGCTCCGGCCACGGATGGTCCGCCAGATATTTGCGTTCCCTCTGATTGAAACCCATCTGCTCCAGAACGCGAGCATCGTGCAACGTTTCTTCCGCATACCACCGGTCTTCGATGTAACGGGAAGTCTCGTCACGTTGGGCGCAGTGCGACACCGGTAGATTGAACTCCTGGACGTAGCCCCAGAACCGCTCGTATCCAGGCCGAGTGAAGTGCTCCGCGCCACCGTCTGCATACAACCCGTCGGCCAGCGGATCACGAATCGTGCGAACGTGACCTCCGGGCCGCCCACTGGCTTCCAGGACGGTGACGTCATGACCGCGCTTCGCCAGCTCGTAGCCCGTGCAAAGACCGCTGATGCCTCCCCCGATGATGACCACCCGTTTTGTTCTGCGGGCTTGCAACGACGCCGTGGGGCCGGCGACCAGAGGGGCGGCCATGACCGCTCCGGTCAGCCGGAGCGCCTCCCGGCGACTCATCGTGCGTCCAGGCCTTTCCTGTGGTTTGTTCACACGGTCACCTTTCCGGTTACACCACGTCATAACCCGCTCACCGATTGCCGGAGAGCACACCACGCGCCTGATCGACCACGACCAGGCTATCGACGCTTGGTCCTGGGTACGTCTCGGCAGGACCGTTCGCCCAGCGGACCTCGATGCGCGAGATCGTGGTGGCCGCGCCGAGACCGAAGTGCACCCGCAGGTCCGACTGTGACAGGTAGCTGCGCCCACTCGCGACCTCGCCACGGAGCCGGCGTTTGCCGGCGGTCACGAACACCACCGAGCCGATGGCGTCCCTCGGACACTGCTGCTCTGGGTCGCCGCGGAGCTCCACCGTGAGCCAGTGACCGCGACCATCGCCCGCGTTCCGCGCGACGAGCGGCGGGCCGTCGAGCGTGTTGACGGCAACATCGACTCCGCCGTCGTTGTCGAAGTCGCCAACGGCGGACCCGCGAGCTGCCCGCGGTTCGAGGAGCGCCGGCCCGGCAGCCGATCCGATCTCCTCGAGCTTCTTACCATCGAGGTTGCGATAGAGCAAGGCGCGCTGCGCATACGAGTTGTTCCACTCCAGGGCGTCCGCCGCCGGATACACGTGTCCGTTCACCGCCAGGAGATCGCGCCAGCCGTCGTTGTCGTAGTCGACAAAGTGGGTGCCCCAGCCGAGGAAGGGAATCGACGCCGCCGCGACGCCGAACCTGGCGCTCACCTCCGTGAAGCTTCCGTCGCCATGATTGCGGTAGAGCGCGTTGAAGTCGTCCGCGAAGTTCGTGATGTGAATGTCGTCGTGACCATCGTTGTCGAAGTCGCCGATGGCAACGCCCATGTGCGCCTGCGACCGGCCGTCGCCGTCGAGCGCCGCACCGGACACGTAGCTCACATCCTCGAAGCGCCCCGTGCCAAGATTGCGAAAGAGATGGTTCGGACCAGAGTCGTTGGCGACCAGCACATCGAGCTGCCCGTCATTGTCCATGTCGAACCAGGCGACCCCCAGTCCGTAGCGTGCGGGCTCGGCCCACACACCCGCCTCACGCGTGACATCGGTGAACGTGCCGTCGCCGTTGTTGCGGAAGAGATAATCACGCGCACCCTTCAGCCCGCGGGGGCCGCACATGACCGGCACCCCTCGGTAAGTGCAGACGGCAGCGTCCGCCGAGTACGAGGCGCCCATGCCGACTCCGCGGCCCTGGGAGGTCGCAGGCGTAGCTGCCGTGGGCGCCTTCCCCGCGTCCCCTGCCGTGCTGCGCTCCGGCACAGGGGGAAGCGCCGCGATGTCCAGGTCCACGTAACCGGCAACATACAGGTCGAGCCACCCATCGCCGTTGTAGTCACCGAAGGCGCATCCCGTCGACCAGCCGTCCACGCCGACCTTCGCGTCCACCGCCTCGTCAACGAAGGCCGTCCCGCTAGTGCCGCGGTACAAGCGATTCTGCCCGACGTTCGTGACATAGAAGTCCAGAGCACCGTCGTTGTCGAAATCTCCCGCGCAGACCCCTTGTCCCCAACGCTCGTTGGCCACACCGGCCTCGTCCGTCACGTCGCGGAACGTGCCGTCACCGGTGTTGCGGAAGAGCGCGGCCTTCGGCGCACTCACACCCTGACGCATCCGGTCGAGCGACGAGCCGTTGACGAAGTAGAGATCCAGGAAGCCGTCACGATCGAAGTCGACCATCGCCACGCCCGAGCCCGTGGTCTCGATGATGTAGTCCTTCTCTGCGCCACCCGACACGTGACGAAACCCAGAGAGCCCGGCGTCATCCGTGACGTCGACATAGCGCACGTCTGGCGCGGCGTGCGCAGACGCAGGAGGAGCGCCCTTGGTCGGCGGCACATCTTGAGCCGCCAGACCTGCCAGTGCGAGAAGAATCGCGAGAGCCGTTGGCAACCGACACATAGGCGTACGCTGAAGCCTGGAGTTTCGACGTCTGCGCGCCCAAGGGCCTGAAGCCCTCGCTACGGCACCACCTCGATGATCCTCAGGAAATCCTGGGCCGCGTCGGCGCGCTTCTCCTGCAGAACCTTCAGGCGCCGCTTCAGTTCTTCCTGCCGCGGATCCTTCGTGCGGGCGTAGAGCGCCGCCAGGTGCAGTGTAGCCGCATGGTTCTCCGCATCGATCGCGAGCGCTCTCTCGAGCGATTGCTCTGCTTCCGCGTAGCGCCGCATCCGAAGGCGCACGAGCCCGAGCTCGGCCCAGGCATCTGCGTAGTCCGGGTTTGCCCGGAGCGCCTCGTCCAGCTCCCGCCTGGCCCTGTCCAGATTGTTGGTCTGACGCGCAATTCGCGCCAGCAGATAATGTGCACCCGCGGCGGTCTCGGGGGCTTGCGTCGCCTGCACGAGATCCTGCCGTGCTTCATCGAACATATTGCTGTAGAAGCGCGCGGCACCGAGCGCAAACTTGCCACGCGGATCATCCGGTACGAGCCGGACGTACGTCTCGAAATGCGTGATCGCCTCGGACGGGTCGTGACGATGGATCGCGACCGCGCCAAGGGCGTAGTTCGCGAGGGCGTTATCGGGCTCGAGCGCGACGGCCTTCGTGAGCGCGTCGTAGGCCTCCGCGCCGAGATTGAGCTTCACGCAGATGACGCCGAAGAGGAAGTGCGTGGTGGCGTTGTCCGGATCCAGCGCCCGCGCGTGCGCGACGTACCCAAGGGCTCGCTGGCTCTCGCCCAGCTTGTCGTTCACGCGCGCCAGGTCCAGCAGGATCGGCACCGACGGCGCCCCGCCCGCGGCACGGTCGAGCACCGCGTTGGCTTCGGCAAACCGGCCGTGTCCCGCGTGGATCCGACCCAGTCGATGTAACAGCTGAGGCGTCGCCAGACCACGACCATCGAGTGCCTCGAACAACGCTTGCGCGGCCCGGTCGTCGGACGCGCGATCGAGCGCCGGTAGCACGCTCGTGACATCCTCTGCGGACAGATCCCGATGCGCGGCCAGTCTGGAGACCACCTTGGCTGCGGCCGCACCGTCCGAGAGTCCTGCCAGATCGGCCGCCAGCACCACCAGCGCTTGCGGTCGCTCCCGCACATCGTCGGGCAGCCGGCCGATGAGCTCGCGTGATTCTGCGAACTGGCCTTCGAGGGCGAGCAGGAATGCCGCCTGATAGAGCCCCTCGAGGTTGGTTGGATCGACGCGAAGAAGCTGCCGATAGGTCGTGATCGCCTTTGCCCGTGCGGCATCGTCTACGCCCGACCGCTCCTGATACAAGCGGCCAAGGTTCTCATACGCGGCTGCCGCGTGCGGCGCGAGGCGGATAGCCGTCTTGAAGTGCGACTCGGCAGCGACATAGGCGTCCTGGCGTGCGCTAACCACGCCGGCGAGGTTGCGAAGCGCGGCGTCCGAGGGATAGGACGCGAGGGCGGCGTCGACCGCCGCCTTGGCGCCCGCGAGATCGTCGCCGCCCACAAGATCTGCAATCCGCTGCAACGTCGCCGGCGGCGCCGCCGCAGCCGGAGCGGCCGCCGGTGTCGCTTGCCGAGCCTCCGCTCCCGAGGCCGCCGCGACCAGCAGCGATAGGAGCACGACGAGCCTGCGTACCGTCACGGTCTCGCCTCCTGCTGGGCGTCGAGCCGCTTGAAGGTCGCAAGCGCCTGACGCGCCTCCTCCGCGCGCCCTTGCACGCGATAGATTCGCGCCAGAGCGTAGTGCGGATCAGGATACGACGCGTCGAGCGACACGGCACGCTGCAACGCCTCCACGGCGTCCGCGCGCTCCAACTCTTCCAATACGCGTCCCAGCTCGTAGTGTGCGCGCGGCGAGGCCTGGTCGTATCGAACCGCCTCTCGCAGCAGCGCTTCGGCCTCGCCGAGCTCGCCGCGACTGCGCAGCAACACGGCCAGATTCAGTGGCGGCCAGACTGATTTCGTCGCCGCCCGGCGGTTCAGGTCGATGGCCTTGTGGTAGTGCACAATCGCCTTGTCCGGCCGATTCTGCGCCTCGTAGCAGAGACCCAGGTTGTCGTGCGCACGGATGAAATCGGGATCCCGAGCGATGACGCCCTCCAGCCGCTCGATGGCCGAGGCGTACAAGCCGCCGTCGTAATCGAGTCGTGCGAGCCAGTACTGATACCTGGGGTCATCGGAGTCCGAGGCGACCAGGCGATTGAGCTCGGCGCGCGCCCAATCGTGCCGCTCAATCGCCACGTAGGCCAGCACGAGGGTGTACCGCGTTTCCTCATCGAGGGGCGCGAGCGCCTCGGCTTTCTTGATGGCAATCGCGGCGTTGAGCGGCTTCTGGTCGATCAAGAACACGCGCGCGAGAAGCTTGAGGACTTCTGGAGCGTTCGGACGACGGTCGATCTCCTCCACCAGCAGACGCTCGACACGCGCCCAGTCGCGCGCGTGGATGGCACGGTTGACGTCCTCCTTGCGGGGGATGTCTGGCACGCGCAGCGTAGATCGGGCGCCGAACCGCTCAACGTCCAGCAGAGCCGGTGATTGCGGTTGCGTCTGGGCGCGCGGCGTTGCCAGGAAGAGCAGCGCCGCGAGCACGATCCACGTGCGCATCTTCAGCAGGGCGTCTGTTCCGGCGTGTGACGTGAGGCACATCAAAACTCGAAGCGCGCCGCCACCTGGATGTTCCGCGGGTCCGATACCGCCCCGTTCCACACACCGAAGTCCGGGCTCGCGAGATCCGTGTTGAAGGCGGAGCTGCCGTACGCGCCCGAGTCGGTAAACATGTGCCAGTTCCAGAGATTGAACACTTCTATGCGTATCTGGAGGTTCGTGTTGCCCGGCAACCTCGTGTTCTTGATCAAGGAAAGGTCCTGGTTGCGATAGGAAAATCCCCGAATCTCTTCTTCAATGCGGTTGCCCTGCCCGTAATAGAAGTTGAACGCGTCCTCTGATTCGAACGCATCGCGATTGAAGAGCGGCCCTTCCCCCGGATCGAAGCTTCCCGGATCCTGGCCAAAGACTGCAGAGGCGTCCTGGATCGCCGGGATGCATGCGGCCTGGAACTGATCGGGAACGTTGCAGAAGCCGGAGCGGAAGAAGAACGGCAGCGCGGAGGAATAGCGGAAGATGGTGCTGACCTGCCATCCGCCGAGCAGCGCATCGGCCAGGCGACTATCGTTCAGGTACCGCCTACCCCGTCCGAGCGGCAGCTCATAGACAAACGCGGCCGACAGGACGTGCGGCGTATCGTCCACGGTGATCGCTTCGTTGCGCTCTCTTTCGAACGGCGAGATGACACCCTGTGCGTCGTTTGCTGTCGCCGCGTTTCCCCGCTGGACGTTGTCAGACCCACTCGAGACGGTCTTGGACAATGTGTAAGAGACGAGTCCGTAGGTGCCCCCCGAGAACCGCTTCTCGAGCTTCATCTGCAGCGAGTGGTACCTGGACTCGCCGTAGTTCTCGTTGAGGCCTTGCAGGTTGCTGCAGTACTGCGGATACGGCAGCAGCGCCTGTGCCACCGATGGCGCGCAGCCGACCATCTGCTCCGCCCACCCTGCGTAGGGCACCTGCACGCCATGGAGGCTCGTCATGCCCGGCTCGAACTCGTCGTAGAGCGCCGAGCCCATCGAGAGCAGCGCCGGGTCGAGCGCGTTCAACGGCTCGATGCTCGAGGGAAGCCGCCGACCGAGCGTGCCCACGTAGGCGACAGTCAGGGCGAGGTCGTCGCGAAGCTCGCGGTCGACCGTGAGGTTCCACTGGTGCGCGTAGGGACGCTCGTTGGCATCGATCGGTCGATACAGGATGTCCTGGCCGTTGCGGTAATCGGCCTCGATGATCGGCGGCGCCTGGAAGTTCTGCGGGAACCCCTCGTCTAGGAAGAAGGCCGGCCGGATGCCGCCCAGCGAGGTGTTGAACGTGACGTTGTTCGAGAAGCCGTCTTGTGACATGCCGCCGCCCCATCCGGGGTAGAAGGCCTGCGTGAAGAACACGCCCCATCCCGCGCGGACGTTCGTCTTCTCGTTGAGGGCATAGACAGCGCCCAGCCGCGGTGCCAAGCCCCCGTACCACGGCTCCTCCGGGTAGGGCGCGCCATAGCTTGCCGCGCCGTAGCCGTCGCCGGCGAACGCCAGGCGCCCTGGCCGCCCGCCGGCGCCGGGATTGGCCCCCTCCGGGTCGAAGAAGGAGAAGCGGTCATACTTCTCGCGAGAGGGCGAGAAGTAGTCCCACCGCAACCCGTAGTCGAGCGTCAGCTTGTTGCCAATCCGCCAGGTGTCGCCAGCATGGAAGACCCACGCCGACTGCCGCGCGTAGGTCGTGCTGACGTCGTAATAGGTCACGTCGCCGCTGTCCACCGCGCCCAGGAGGAAGCTGGCGATGGGGCTGCCGCTGTTGACGCCGAGGAGGCCCGTCGAGCCGCGACCAAAGGAGAACGCGCCCGCCAGGTTGCTGTTGGTGTGGATGTTTCCCATGATGCTGCGGTACTCCATCCCGATCTTCACGGTGTGGCTGCCCTTCATCCATGTGACGATGTCGTTGATGATGAACGTCGGGCGCGTCGTCACATTGCCCACGTTGACACCGGCGTTGCAGCCAAGCTGCTCGTAGTCGTCGGAGAATTCGATCTGCGGGGGCACGTTGTAGCCTGCCACGCCTTCAATCTGCGGAAAGTCGCCGACGAAGCCCTGGTTGACGCAGCCGTAGCCCTCGTTTCGGTTCAGGTACCCCATCGACAAGTGATTGAGCACGCTGGACGTGAAGATACGGTCATAGTTGAACCGGTTCACCCACGAGTTCTGGGGATCGGAATACGTCTCGTTGGCGACAGATTGCGGCAGCAACGACAGAAACTTGGCGGGTGCGCGCTGATGCCAGAAGCTCGCGAAGAAGTGGTTGTTCGCGCCGACCTGCACGTCGACGCGTCCGAGGTAGTAGTTCGAATCGCCGAGAATCGTGTCCGGAATCGGCGCCGGCGGCTGGTAGTTGTTCAGCGCCTGGCCGTTGGTGGGGGTCGGCAGCGCGTCCAGCCACGACCGGACAATGGGATTGATGCGATCGGGGCAGATCACGTTTGGCGTCCGCCCGTCGCAGCCCATGAACTGGTCCTTGGTGAAGCCGCCCTGACCGTCGGGCCGCAACGTGGCAGGGTCGAAAATGGGAATCAGCCGGCCGCTCGAGTCGCGCCAGTCCCTGAAGTCGCCATTGCGCTGCGCCATTGAGGGGATGGAGATGGTGGGAAGATTCGTTCCACCTTTCTGTCGGTACCCTTCGGCGTCAAAGTAGAAGTAGGTCTGCCAGCGGTCCCCCCAGAGCCCGGGCACCTTTGCCGGTCCGCCGATGTTCGCGCCAAAGTTGTGGCGCTCGAGCGGCGCCTTGTGATCAGCCCCCCACTGCGTCGCGTTCAACGCATCGTTCCGGTGGTACTCGAACAGCGCGCCATGGAAATCGCTGCCGCCCGACTTGGTGACCGCCATGATCTGTCCAGAGGTGGAGTTGCCGTATTCGGGCGCGTAGTTGGAGGTGAGCACCTTCACCTCGCTCACCATGTCCGGCGACATCGGGAAGTCCTGAAAGATGGAGACCATCCCGCCCTGGCTCATGAAGCCCTGCTGCATGCTGACGCCGTCCAGGGTCGCCTCGTCGCCCGACTGCAGGCCGCCGTTGATCCTCGCGTCGAAGGCGTTCGCGCGTCCTCCTGTCGACACGCCCGGCATCAAGGTGGCGAAGGTCGCCGCCGAGCGCGGACCGGAGCCAAAGAGCAGCGGAAGCTGCTGGAGGGTCTCTGGCGTGATGCCGTGCGCTTGTGTGCCGCTGTTGTAGCTCAGCACCGAGGGGGACGCGGTCACCTCCACGCGCTCCTGTTGCCCGCTCGCCTGGAGCTCGATGTCCATGCGCTGCAGGGAGCTCAGCGTGACCTCGATGCCCGGCACCACCACCTCCTGGAAGCCGGGCTTGATGGCCTGCAGCTCGTAGCTGGCGGGCGTCAGGTTGCGAAAGGCGTACGCCCCGTCAGGGTCGGAGACGGTCGCGCCGACGACCTGGTCGGTGGCGAGGTTCCGGAGCGTGAGCGCCACGTCTGGCACGACGGCGCCGCTCGTGTCGGTGACGACACCGGTGATCGCGCCGTTGAAGCTCTGGCCCCACACCGTGGCAGCCAGCGCCACGAACGCGACCAGCAACGCTAGAAGACGACCGCATCCCTGCATCGGAACCTCCCCCTCGGCTACCGGTGGCGATCGCGAAGGCGCGTCCCGTCCGCCTCGCCCGACGACCTCGTCTGGCGTGTGGATCCACCTCACGCGTTTGAGAATTGAGAGTGGATTCTAGTACTTCGCCGAGAGTCTGTCAAAGTGCGGGAAGACCTTGCCCCCCCAGTTTTTGTGGGCCCTCCCAAACATTTGACTGTTGACAGCGCTAACTCTCTATGATAGATCATCCACTACAGAGCATCGAACACCTGGCCGGGTTCACCTCCGCGCGCGTGCGAACCGAAACGCATCGGTAAGCTGCGCTGCAGCTCCGTTCTCCGGGCGCGGCACGGGCGGCCACCGCTGACGCCGATGTCACTGAAACTGTGCGTCATTCCCATGACTTATCCGACCCTCAACGCGCATTTATTCTTGCGTTGACCCTGATGGTCTTCTTGATCTTCTTCAAGCCAACTCAGTAGTGCTCCTCACAACGCAGGAGGTGTCGTGTGAGCTCTCCTCTACGGGTTCTCTTGTCCACGGTCTCGCCGTTGGCCGCGCTCTTCTTACTGCTCTCGCCATTGGCGAGCGTCGGGTTTGCACAGTTCATCACCAGCTCCATGTCGGGCGCAGTTCAGGATGCAAGCGGCGCTGCGATACCCGAAGCCGCGGTGACGCTGACACAAGTGGCGACCGGCCGGCAACGCACGACAGTCACCGGCTCGGACGGCACATTCGTGTATACGGCGCTTGAAGCCGGAGAGTATTTCCTCACCGTCGCCAAGGACGGGTTTGCGACAGCCGAGAGAAAGAGCGTGGTTGTGGAGACTGGCCAACGATATCCAGTCGGACTCATCGTCCTGCAAGTCGGTGCACTTTCAGAGGTTGCGTCCGTCTCGGCCAAGAGTGCAGTCGTGGAGACTCAGAGCGGCGAACGCTCCCTGTCGATTTCCACTTCTCAGATTGCCCACCTCAGCAACATGGGGCGCGACTTCAAGACCCTCGTGCAGCTGGTGCCTGGCATCGTGAACTTCTCGAATCCGGCACAGCCAGGAGCGAGAGTGAGCTTCAATGCGCTTGGTATGCGCAATACCACCAACAACATCACGATCGACGGCACACCGATTACCAGCACTGACTATCCGGCAGAGCACTTCGCTAACGTCAGTGTGGATTCGATCGAAGAAGTCAAGATCTTAACCAGTAACTATCAGGCAGAGTATGGCCGCCTGTCGGGAGCCAACGTGGAAGTCGTGACCAAATCCGGGACCAGGGATTTTCACGGGCTTGGCTCCTACTTCACACGCCATGAGCAGTTCAATGCCACGAACTTCTTCGATAATCGGGAAGGAAGAGACAAGCCGCGGTACAGGTACAACACGTGGACATACAATTTGGGCGGCCCGATTTACATTCCCGGAAAGTTCAATACGGACAAATCCAAGTTATTCTTCTTCTTCAGTCAGGAACATTGGCCTCGCGAAGGCGTCGACATCGACCAAGTCAAGGTGCCGACGGTGCTCGAGCGGCAGGGAGACTTCTCTCAATCGTTCGACCTCGACGGGAACCTCATCACGGTGACAGACCCGGTGACGCAAGAGCCGTATGCGGGAAACAGGATTCCTCGAAGCCAGCTGGACTCGAGCGGTTTGGCTCTCTTGAATGCCTTTCCGGAGCCGAATTTCTTCGACGATAACATTTCGGGCGGCAACTATCACTTCGTCAGCGAATTCCCCACGAGCAACAAGAGCCGTTATGACGCCCTGAAGATTGACTACAACTTCAATTCCAACAACTTTTTGACAGTATCTTACACGGGCGCGACGGGATCGAGCACGGGCCCCGGCCGTGCGAACTGGCCACAGTTGCCGACAAACGGCGATTCCCTCGACCAGACATCTTCTGTGCGCTATACACGTGTCTTGTCGCCTACAGTGCTGAACGAGTTCCATGTCGGATGGACGCGGAGCAACTTCGATACAACAAGCCCCGCCGACGCCTTGGCTCGTAATCAGAGGGATTCGGCAGGCTTCACCGCAGGCTCCCTGTTTCCAGAGGGTAAACCGCTCGACCTGCTGCCGTGGGCAGAGTTTGGAGGCGTCCCAGGGACGCCCGCAACCCTCGAGTATCTCGACCGTTATCCGTTCGAGTCGTCCTTCCAAACGATACTCATTAGCGATCGCTTCTCCATCGTCCGCGGGTCCCACAATCTGAAATTTGGCGTTTCGTTTGAACGTAATTCTCGCGAGATGGGGACGCAGGGTGGATCTCCCTTTGGAGCTTTCAACTTCGGCACCAACGCGAATAACCCCTTGGATACGGGCTACGCATACGCGAATGCAGCGGCAGGCGGTTGCGCCGCAGATTCTGGAGCATCAGGCGGCCGGCACGATCCGCGGCGTGTCGCTCACGCAGGAAAATCCAAGCGCGAAAGTGGAGATGGGAGACTACATTCTGACGCCCGCGCTCGTGACGAATCGCCGGGATCCGTCGGATCTGCCGGCGCAGGGCTACGCCGTCATGATGCAGACCGGCCCCGATGAGTTCGTCGTGCTTGGCGGTTCCATCCAGGTCACGTTCGCCTCTCGGACGAACGCGGACGAGACGGTCGGACTCGCCACCGTGGAGGAGGGGGTTTACCAGAGCGGCCAATGGGTTCCTGGTCGCACCCTCAACGGTGACGCAATCATGATTTCCTACGACATGGAGACGCAGGCCGCCAGCAAGCAGACGGGCACCGCTCTGCGCTTCAACGCTCCCGAGGCTTCAATCCTCCGGGTCAAGCTGTACCGGTTCGAATGAATCGCGCTTCTATGGGGACTGCCTTTTCACCACGGGATGACCCAGCCACACCGTGACCGAAGCGGTAGGAGGTTACTTCTCCAGCACCCACGTCGTCATACACCTCACGTTCTGCACGTTTGTCGTCTTCAGGGGATCGGCAAGCGTTCCGCCCAGCGTCGACGTCCAGTTCAGAAGAGTCTGCTCGTCGGTCACGAAGCGCTCCGAGCCGTCGGGCAACCGCATGCGACCTGTCGCCGACGGAAGGTGACGTTCCAGGCCGATGCTGGTCGCGAGACGCGCGAAGAAGAGGCCGCCGGGCGCCAGCACGCGCCACATTTCCTGAATCATCGCCCCGAACTCCCTCTCGTCGCGGGCGAAGTGGAGAACGGCACTGCTGATGACCGCATCTGTCGAGTCGTCTTCCCAGGGAAGCGCCTCGAGCGACCCCTGGTGAATCTGCTCGGGTGGAATCGCTGGATTCAATGAGGCCACGAGCTGACGCACCGAACGAATCGCGGCGGCATCGGCATCCACGGCGCGCACGTCGAAGCCGTGACGCAGAAAGAAGGAAAGATTGCGCCCGGCACCGCAGCCCGCATCGAGGACACGCCGGCGAGAATCAAATCGGCCGCGAAGGACTTGATCGAAGAGGTAGATGTCGATCTCTCCGAACTGCGTTCGGACTTCGGTGGACACGCCGGCGGACACCGGCCAATCATACCGCGCCCGCAAGGGATGACGATCAGCGATCCAAGCACTCGGCGAGGAACCTACACGAAACATTAGCGGACGGCGATCGCAGCCGCCGCACCCGCCATCACAGAAGCGCTGGTGCGATTGGCGGCGCGCATGGCTCGCGCACTCCTGAGAAACCGCCGCGCCTGCACTGCCAACATGACCCATGTCATGTCGACAACCACTAGCACGGCCAACATCGTCACCGTCAGCTCCGTCCAACCGAGGGCCGTCACATGGGTCAGATCGATGATCGTCGGCAGCAGCGCCACGTAGAACAGCATGATCTTGGGATTGCCGAGCGTGACGGTCATGCCCGCGATGAACAGCGTTCCCGCCGATCTCTCGCGCGGCAGCGCGTCATCCTTCACCGCGACCGGCGCGAACCACATCTTCCAAGCAAGATAGAACAGATAGGCGGGACCCAGATACTTGACGGCGAGAAATAGAAGGTGGAAGGTCTGGGCGACGACCGCAAGCCCGAACACGGCGAACGACAGCCAGAGCGCCTCACCGAGCCACATCGCCGCCAGAAACGGCAGCACGTCGCGATAGCCCTTGGCAAGCACGCGCGCGACCAGCGCCGCGACGCTCGGGCCTGGCGACCCGGCGGCGACAACCAGCGCTCCGGCAAAGATCAACAGCGACGATACGTCCATGAGAGCTCCCCTCCGATGATCAGCGGCCCTCCGAGTCGAACCCTAAGACATTAGCAGGTAGTCTCGCGCTGTCACATCTGCTCTCTATCTGCCAGCCTCCCGAGCCGCACGATGACACGGTGCTCCTCTTCGACCACTTACCGTGCTCATTGATGCTCTTTCCTTCCGTCAGTCGCAACGAAGGCTCCAGCATTTGACGCCGGCGCGCTTGCGTGTTAGTATCTAAACTTATGATTCCAAACCACTTGCGGCCATTGTTCTGGGATGTGAATCCTCAGGATTTTCGTCCCGCCGCCCACCCGCGCTACACCATCGAGCGGGTTCTGGAACGTGGGGAGGAAGAAGACGTGGCTTGGCTCACCCGAGTGTTCAGCAGGGAGCAGATCCAGGACGTGCTCCGCACCGATCGCCATCTCTCTCCCCGCTCCGCGAACTTTTGGGCACTCGTGTTCGACCTGCCCATCGGCGACGTCGCCGCTCTTCAGCGCTAGTCGCAAGTCCCCGGACTTGGTCGGCGCTCCAGGGCCACACTCGAGGAATCGCCATGGCCGAACGTCCGTCTGAATGGCATCCGGAAGTGCTGCCCGAAGCGTGGGCGAAGACTACCAGCAATCTCGCCCAGCGATCCCTGCTCGCCGGCTTCTACCTCGCGGGCGGCACCGGCGTGGCGCTCCAGTACGGTCATCGCCGCTCCGTCGATCTCGATCTCTTCCGGGAAGCGGAATTCGACAGCGCCGTGCTTCGCGACCGGCTACGTGGCCAGAAGGGTCTCGCGCGCGTTGCACTCGCACAGGGTACCGCGCATCTCACCCTCCACGGCGTGAAGGTCAGCTTTCTCCACTACCCGTATCCGCTGCTCTTTCCGCTCCGTCTGTACGGGAATGTCGAGGTCGCCGACCCACGCGACATTGCGTGCATGAAGATCGAGGCAATCGCAAGTCGCGGTGTCCGCCGGGACTTCGTGGACCTCTACGTGGTTGCGCAAGAGTATGGGCTTCGAGAGCTCTTCGAGAGCTTTGCCAAGAAGTACGCAGCCGTGTCGTATAGCCGCACCCACATCTTGAAGGCGCTCACGTACTTTCGCGACGCGGAAGAGGAGCCCTTGCCTGACATGCTCATTCCGCTCGCCTGGCCGGCAGTTACCCAGTTCTTCGTCTCCGAGACGCCTCGCTTAGCACGTTTGCGGTGATAGCATGATCATTGTGCGAAAGCCGGCGATGCGCGACCCTGATCATGTGGCCAGGAGTGAACAAGGCATGTCTGATACGGATCTCGTCCGCGCCGCCACCTACGTGAATCGGTTCGAGGCAGACCTCGCCAAGACGACGCTCGAGGCGGCCGGCGTGCCGGTCCTCGTCAGGGCCGACGATTGCGGCGGCATGCGGCCGCATCTCTGGCTGGGCGGGATCGAGCTGTTCGTTCGATCGGAGGACGCCGAAAAGGCAGCCGAGGTACTGGCGAGCACGCCGATCAACCTCGAGGCGGACGACAGCCCCACAGAGGAGACGTGAGCACGGGCTCGCTGATCGTACGGCGAGCCGTTGTCCCTTGACGTGCTGGCTTCCCGTCGGCTTACCGCTCGTCCAGCTCACCGAGCGCCCAAATCGCCTGGCGCCGGACAGTCGCAGCCGGATCCTTCGCAGCCACGATCAACGCGTCCTGCGCCTGCAAGTCACCGATTGATCCGAGCGCCCACGCCCCCTGCTTCCGAACGTCCGGATCCGCGTCGCGCAGCGCGTCGATCAGGGCTGGAACGCCCGCGCGATCTTCGATCGATCCGAGCGCCCAGGCGGCTTGCGATCGCACCTTCGCGTCGCTGTCCGAGATCGCCGTGACGAGCGGCTCGATCCCGGAAGGATCTTCAATCGACCCAAGTGCCCAGGCGACCTGCTCACGAACGTCCGCGTCGGGATCCGAGAGGGCGCGGGCCAGCGCGTCGATGGCCGCGATATCCTCGATCGAGCCGAGGGCCCACGCGGCCTGTCGGCGCACACGCGGATCCTGGTCGCCGAGCACGGCCGACACGGCCGGAATGGCGCGCGGATGCTCAATCGCTCCAAGCGCCCAAACCGCCGACTCGCGCACGCCCGGCTCCTGATCCTTCAATACCGCCTGCAGGGGCTCGATGGCGGCCGGGTCTTCGAATCGGCCGAGCCCAGCCGCCGCATGCCGCCGCGCAATCCAGCGTGGATCCTCCAGCGCGCCGAGCAGGGCCTCGTATCCAGCGCGGCCCACGCCCGCCAACGCCCAGGCGCCCTCCCGCCCAGGACTCGTCGGATCGTCGTCCGCTCTGCCCCAGTGCCACTCGGGATGACACTCGCGCCGGTCCACCGATGCGTCGTCGGCGAGAAGCGTGACGAGCGCGGGAATCGCGGGAGCTGCCCGAGAGCCCAGATCCTCGAGCTCGCAAGCGGCGCGCACTCGAGCCGCCGGATCGGCGGACGAAAGCTGAGCAATCAAATCATCGACTGCGACGGTGGTCTGCGCGGCTCTCGGTGCCGACGCGGTCGCGAGAATCAGTGCGCCGGTCGAGAGCCCCAAGCCAACGAACATCGTGCGAAGTGGCATCCTCATGACACGGTTCTCCCCCGGCGTCAGGCTCCGGGTGGTCCAGGATTCGGGTTTGGATTCGGATAGCGTCTATGCTAAAAACTTAGCCTAGTGGATAAAAATTAGCACTACGAGAAGGAGGCGTCAAGAGATTTCCACGCGCACGGATTCCATTGCTAGACGAGATGACGTGCCGCACTGACGAGTTCTGAGAACACTTGATCGGCGATTGATGATTTTTGGCTCCTTCTTGGCTCATGATGCGGTGGTGTGCTTCCTCATACGCGACCTGCCATCGTCTCGTCGCCGTGTTGTGACCCAAAGAGATGCCCATGCCGACGGAACGAACGTACGAGCCACGTGGCCGCCTGCTGCCTGCGACGCGGGAGCCGCTCGCGCTCGAAGGCATCGAGATCCGCCTGGTGCGGCTGCCGTTGGTCGAGCCCTTCGAGACAAGCAACGAGCGTCTCGAGTCGCGCCTGGTCGTGCTCGTCGCGATGAGGGCGGACGGCCTGGTCGGCTGGGGTGAGATCGTCGCCGGCGAAGCGCCCGCGTACAGCTATGAGACCGTGGAAACGGCTCGGCACGTCATCCGCGACTTTCTCGCCCCTGCGGCCCTCGCCAAGCCGGTGACCGGTCTCCAGGATCTCGCGGGACGCTTCGCGCATGTCGCAGGTCATAACATGGCCAAAGCGGGGCTGGAACTGGCGTACACGCACCTGGCGGCGCAGCGAGAGCGCGTCTCCCTGGCGGTTGCGCTCGCCGGCGAGCGCAACCGCGTGCCCGTCGGCGTGAGCCTCGGCATCCAGCCGCGCCTACCGGATCTGCTCGACCGCGTCGAACGGCATCTCGCGCTCGGCTACCAGCGGATCAAGCTCAAGATCAAGCCAAGCTGGGACGTCGACATCGTCCGCGAGGTGCGGCGGCAATATCCGGACATCCTCTTGTCCGTGGATGCGAACGCTGCGTACTCACTGGCCGACGTCGACCATCTCCGGCGGCTCGATGAGTTCGGCCTGCTGATGATCGAGCAGCCCTTTGAGCGCGACGATCTCGTGGATCACGCGGCGCTGCAGGCGCATCTGTCCACGTCGATCTGCCTGGACGAGAGCGTCGTGGGTGTGCGAAGCGCGCGGCAGGCCCTGCAGCTCGGCGCGTGCCGCATCATCAACATCAAGGTGGGGCGCGTGGGCGGTTATGCTCAAGCGCTGGCAATCCATGATCTCTGTCTGTCCCGGGGCGTGCCCGTCTGGTGCGGCGGTATGCTCGAATCCGGTATCGGCCGCGCCCATAACCTCGCGCTGGCCAGCCTGCCGGGGTTCGTGCTGCCGGGCGACATCTCGGCCAGTGCGCGCTACTTCGCACGCGACGTGATCGTGCCGGCCGTCGAGGTGGCGTCGGACGGCACGATCGCGGTTCCATCCGGCGTGGGGCTTGGCTTCGACATCGATGTCGAGTACATCGCGCGGCAGACCGTGACGATCGAGCGAATCGATCGGACGACTCGCTGACCGCACGGCCGAGTCGGAGCCGTGCCCGGCCCCTCAGGGGGTCGAGCCGGCAACCGCCTGGCCGGGGCCGCGGAGCGCACGTCCCGGCCGGGCGCCCGTGTGCCGGCCGCCGTCCACGACGAGCACGCCGTTGACCAGGACATATCGCATGCCTTCGGCAAGCTGGTGCGGATCGCTGAACGTGGAGTGGTCGACGATGGTGGCCGGATCGAAGACGGCGATATCCGCCATCTGGCCCGGACGCAGGAGCCCCCGATCGCGGAGGCCGAGTCGCTGGGCCGGGAACGACGTCATGCGCCGGATGGCGTCTTCCAGGCTGAGCACGAGGTCGTAGCGGGCACCCGGATCCTGCGCGCGCGCGCCACGCCGCACGCCTCGCGGCCCCCGAGCAGGGCACCGAGCAGGGCGGCGGCGGATGCGAGCACCCACCGGAAGGAGAACAGAGCGGTTCGGATCATTACAACCTCGAGTTGACGCCCATCAGCTCCCGGCCGGACACGTGCGCGCGATCGACCGGACGCAGGAAGTCATCCGGCGCGTACACGAGCCGGCACTCGCGTTCGACGAACGCGCACATCCAGCGCGCCGCCTCATCGCCGGCATCCAGCGCTTCGCACCGGTCCCGCCATACGGTCACCGGCACACGCGGCGCCTGCGCAGCCGGAACACTGACGGTCAGCGTCGACCTGTCCGGCGCCGACACTGCCAGCGCGCCAAAGTACGCGGTCACTCGCAGCAGCGCCATCCGCGGCAGCTCGCGCTGCGACAGGAACCGACCGGCTCGGTCGACCAGCATCCAGCGTCTGTCCCCCACGAGCCCGAACCGGTCGAGCTGGGCGGCGTCCAGGCGCCCCCCCGCGCAGGACTTCAGCGGATAGATATAGAGATCGCGAACATGCATGATGGTGGGCACGGGCTCGGAGCGCGGGCCTGCCAAATGGTACCTCAAGGGTCTAGGTAGGGCCGCCTCGCCGAGGCGGCCGTGACGGCGCGGGAGGCTGACGCGCCCTACCATCTCGAGGCACGTGACTCAGCGAGTCAAGTTTTCGATGCCTCAGTCGCGTCCGTGATTCCGTGTGCGTCATGACCTCGGCGGAAATGTACGGGCTTCAGGATCTCCTCATGAATTCCATGGGGCAAGCGATGTAGGCTCCTGGAGGCACATCTGGAGGAAATAGATGACACCGCACGAGCTCATCGACATGGAGCAGCGACATGGTGCGCACAACTACCTGCCACTCGATGTCGTCCTCCACCGCGGCGAAGGGGTCTGGCTCTACGACGTCGAGGGCCGGCGCTATCTCGATTGCCTGTCGGCATACTCGGCGGTGAATCAAGGCCATTGCCATCCGGAGATCCTCGAGGCTTGTCGCGACCAGGCGCAGCGGTTGACGCTCACCTCGCGCGCGTTCCGCAATGATCAGCTCCCGTGGCTCTGCAAGGAGCTCACCGAGCTCGCGGGCATGGAGCGCGTGCTGTTCATGAACTCCGGTGCCGAGGCCGTTGAAACGGCCGTCAAGGTTGCGCGGCGCTGGGGATACACGGTCAAGGGCATTGCCAAAGACCGCGCTGAGATCATCGTCTGCCGCCAGAACTTTCACGGGCGGACGACGACAACGGTGAGCTTGTCGACAGAGGAGGCGTATCGGCGTGACTTCGGTCCGCTCACGCCCGGTTTCCGGGCGATTCCTTTCGGCGACGCCGCAGCGCTTGCTGAGGCGATCACGGCCGACACCTGTGCGTTTCTCGTCGAGCCGATCCAGGGCGAGGCGGGCGTCCTCATACCGCCGCAAGGGTACTTGACCGCCGTTCGCGAAATCTGCTCCGAGCGTAACGTGCTCTGGATTGCCGACGAGATCCAATCGGGGCTGGGCCGCGCGGGTGCTTTGTTCGCCTGCCTGCATGACGCCGTCATGCCCGATGTGCTCGTTCTCGGCAAAGCGCTGTCCGGCGGCTTCTACCCCGTGTCGGCGGTGCTCGCCTCGGCGCCGATTCTCGACGTGCTGAAGCCAGGCGACCATGGCAGCACGTTCGGTGGCAACCCACTTGCCTGCGCCATCGCGCGTGCGGCGATCCGGGTCATTCAACACGAACGGCTCGCGGAGCGTTCCGAGGAGCTAGGTACGTACTTCCTCGAGCAGCTGAGAAGGGCGTTGAGCGGACCGCTCGTCCGGGAGATCCGTGGTCGCGGGCTCTGGATTGGCGTCGAGTTGACCGAGCCCGCTCGGTCCTATTGTGAGGCGCTGGTCGCCGAGGGCATTCTCTGCAAAGAGACGCACGAGGATGTGATTCGGCTCGCGCCACCACTGGTCATCACCAAACAGGAGATCGACTGGGCCGTGGCACGACTGGCGCGGGTGCTCGGTGGGGCTCCCGCTCGACGCGTGGTGGCATCAGCGCGGGATGCCTGAAGCATCGAGGAGGCGCGCCAGTCGCGTGCCGACCCGCAGGTGCCGGCTGATCAGCTTGGCGCCCGGCCAGAGCAGCGAGGCCGATCGTTCGCGGATGGCGCGAGCGAACCAGCCGAGTGCCAGGTCCTGTTCGTCGAGACCGGCATGAACCAGCGAGATGAGATACGGTGACACATAGTCCTTCTGCGACCGCGCCTCGAGGCGGCGCAGGCGCGCCACTGCCTGGTTCCGCCGGCCGGTGACGCCATAGAGGAAGCCGAGCTGCCCGGCCACCTGGGCGTTTGGCTCAATCTGCTCCGCTTTCCGGAACTCGCCGATCGCGGCTTCGTAGCGACCCTGCAGGCTGTAGGCCAAGCCGAGATAGTACGGGGCAAAGAAGAACGTCGGATCCATGCTGGCCGCATGCTGCAGCTGCGGGACCGCGCGATGGTACTCGTCGGCCGACATCAACGCCCAACCGAGATCCGTGGTGATGATGAGCGACAGGGGATCGAGCTCGTGTGGCTCGAAGCTGAAGGTCGCAGTGCTCGCCACCGGCGTCGTGGACGAGTTGCCGCAGGTCGAGGGTCTTGCGCAGCGCTGGGGGCAAAGCGTCTTCCACTGCCCGTACTGCCACGGCTACGAATTGCACAATGGCCGCATCGGCGTGCTTGCGGTCGGCCCCGTCTCACATCATCATGCGATGATGCTGCCGGACTGGGGGCAGGTCACGCTGTTCACCAACGGCCTGTTTGTTCCCGACCAGGCCCAGACCGCCGCGTTGTCGGCGCGGGGCGTCGTCATCGAAGCGGAACGCGTCGTGCGCATCGTGGATACCGCAACCATCGAGCTTGCCGATGGGAGGCTGCTACCATTCGACGGCTTGTTCGCGTCCAGCCGCACTCGCGCGGCAAGTCCTGTCGCCGAACAACTGGGTTGCGCATTCGACGAGGGAGCGGTCGGTCCGTTCATTCGCACAGACGCATCGAAGGAAACGACAGTGGCGGGCGTCTTCGCCTGTGGAGACGTCGCACGGGCAACCGGCAGTGTGGCGATGGCGGTCGGTGACGGCGCCCAGGCTGGAATCGCAGCACATCGGTCCTTGATCTTCGCTGACGGCTGACGACGATGGGAAGCGGTTCGTTCACTCGCGATCGCGGAGTTCACCTAACAGTTGCGCCATCGGGATGGTCTCACCGCGTTCGCACTGCGCGATGGCGTCGAGGAGCAGGCGCTCGGTCTCTGCGTCGGCTTCAAACGTCTCGTCGCCTTCACGCGCGAGCACGGTGACGGACACTCCTTCGGGCAGCTCGCTATCCAGCTCGACCCGGCCATCGACGACTTTTCCGGAGGCAATCACCATTGTCATATTCTAGCAGTCACGAGATGTCGAGAGCGGGCGGGGCGGGCGCCCGACATTACCGCACGAGTCCACTCTAGGTCTTCGTGCAGCCGGGAATTGGCGGCCTCGCCCTCTAGCGCTACTCCTCTCTCAGCGCTTCGGTCGGCTGAATTCGCAACCCGCGCCATGCGGGCTCGGCCGCCGCGATCAGTCCCACGAGCCGCATCGCCGTTCCCCGCGCGATGGATCAGGTCGGTTAGACCAGGTCGATCGTGGCTGATGGCTGTCGAGAGCGCGCTCACTCCCAGAGGCCTCCTCCCAGGCCGCCCGGATGTCGCACCCGAGAATCGCTCGTCGCGGGCGACGCTGACTTATTGAACAACGTCAATTGACGCGTTTGTGAACAAAGGGAGGACACCCCTCGAGTACTCCGCCCGGCGCCTACCATCCAGATGGTATGCTGAGCTCCTCTTCGTACCGTGTCATCGAACCGCAGCACGCTCGTTTCGTCGATCCTGCCCGGGATCTTCATGGTCGCCTACGTCATCGGGACGGGCAGCGTCACGACCATGGCCTCAGCCGGTGCCAGCCACGGGATGACGCTGCTCTGGACCTTGGTGCTCGCCTCGCTGTTCACTCACATCATGTTCTCGGCGATCAGCAAGGTGACGGTGGTGTCCGGCCGGGGCATCCTGAGTAACTTCCGCGATGGCTTCGGCGCCCCGATCACGGCGTGCATCATCCTCGCGATGGTGATCACACAGGTCGCCTCGCTCATCGGTGTCATGGGCATCATGAGCGACGTCCTCCGGGAATGGTCCCGGCCGTTCACGACCAGCGGCGAGGGCATCGGGCGTCTGCCGTCCGCCGTGGCGTTGATGCTGCTCCTGTTATGGCTCTTCTGGAACGGGCGTCATGAGCTCTTCCTGAAGGCGGCCGCCGGGCTGGTGGCGATGATGGGGTTGTCGTTCTTCCTGACGGCCTCGGCGGTGCCGCCTTCACCGGGGGACGTGCTGCACGGCCTCGTCCCGAGCTTTCCGGCCACAGGAAGCCCGCACCTGCTCGTCGCCGGTATGGTGGGCACCACGCTGGCCTCGGTGTGCCTGTTCTCGCGCAGCATCGTGGTCCTGGAAAAAGGGTGGCGTCCGGCCGAGCTGCCCATCGTGTATCGAGACTCCCTGGTCGCAGCGATCCTCCTCCTCGTGATGAACGCCGCCATCATGGCCTGCGCCGCGGGAACGCTGCACGACGAAGGCCTGCCGGTCGAGCGCGCCATCGACATGGTGCGGACGCTGCAACCGCTGGCCGGCCCGTTCGCGGCGACGGCGTTCGTGGTCGGGATTCTCGCCGCCGGGCTCTCCTCGATGTTCGCCAACATGATTCTCGGGCCATGGATGATCGCAGATTTCTTCGGCTATCATCGCGACCTGACGGCCCCCGGGTACCGCCTGCTCGTGCTCGCCACCGCGTCGGTCAGCTTGGTGATTCCCGTGTTCGGCGGCAGCCCCGTGCAGATCATGATTGCGTCCCAGGCGGTCAGCCCGCTCATCATGCCGCTCATCGCGCTCTTCACGTGGCTCTTGCTCCTGAAGAAGGGCTTCTCGGCCGGGAGCCCCAACAGCCGCTGGATGAACCTGGGCATGGCGGTGACGGTGCTGTACACGCTCTACATGCTGGCTATCGCCGTGAGGGGCTTCCTCGGCGCCGTCCGATGAACCGAAGGCCTTCGCCGCGGCGCTGACCGGCGCGTGTGTGGGCTCGAAATGCTAGGGCGCGCTCGCCGGGCGCGCCGTCGGGGAGCGCGGCCGGAGGTCGCGGTCCGCTAGAATGAGATCTCGATGATCCGGGAGGCTCTGTGACGGCACAGCAGCAGCGCGCCTTCGACGTTCAGGCGTTTCTCGATTCGGCGGGCGTGGCGAGAAGGATCAAGGCGTACCGACCAAGAGACGTCATCTTCTCGCAGGGTGACGCCTGCGAGACCGTCAACTACATTCAGAAAGGCAGTGTGAAGCTTTCGGTGCTCTCCAAGACGGGTAAGGAAGCCGTCGTGGCGATGCTGGGGCCTGGCGACTTCTTGGGTGAAGGGGCCCTCGCGGGTCAACCGCTCCGCATGGCGACCGCGACCGCCATGGCAAAGACCACCGTCCTCCTGATCGACACACAGCACATGATTCACCTGCTGCACGACCAGCCTGATCTCTCGGATCGGTTCATCGCCTACATGCTGGCGCGGAACAGCCGCGTGGAAGCCGATCTCGTCGATCAGCTGTTCAATTCCAGCGAGAAACGGCTGGCCCGTACGCTCCTCCTGCTGGCACGCTACGGCAAGGAGGACAAGCCACACCGAGTGCTGCCAAAGATCCCTCAGGAGACGCTTGCGGAGATGGTCGGCACCACACGCTCACGCGTGAACTTCTTCATGAACAAGTTCCGGAAGCTTGGGTTCATCGAGTACAACGGCGAGCTCAGAATCAACGACTCCCTCATCAGCGTCGTTTTGCACGACTGACGCGCCGCCGCGCGAGCCGTCACTTGGCGCCCTGTTCATCGAGGCCATTAAGTCGGGCACGACGATCGAGACACCGAGTTTCTATTACCACTTCTGGCAGAAGGCGCGCGAGGTGACGAACGTTCGATGAGTCGCATAGCCACGATCTTCTTCGACGTCGGCGGCGTCTGCCTCACGAACGGCTGGGACACCGACGCCCGTCGATCCGCCGCGCTACATTTTTCTCTCGACCTCGAGGAGATCGAGCAACGACACCAGGCGCTGATCGACGCCTTCGAGCGTGGCGAGCAGTCGCTGGATGGGTATCTCGATCACGTGGTCTTCCACCGGCATCGATCATTTTCGCGCGACGCCTTCACCAGATTCATGCAGGCGCAATCGCAGCCCCACGACTCGGTGCTGAGCCTGCTCCGAAACCTCGCGTCAGCGGGATCCTACAGGCTGGCCACGATCAACAACGAGTCGCGCGAGCTGAATCGCTATCGCATTGACACGTTTCGGCTCCGCGACATCTTCCGCGCGTTCTTCAGCTCCTGCTACCTGGGGGGCCGCAAGCCTGACGCGCGGATCTACGAGATGGCCCTCGATGTCATGCAGGCGGAGCCCGCAACCAGCCTGTTCGTGGATGACCGGGAAGAGAACGTGCTCGCGGCGCGGGCCCTCGGCATGCACACGGTCCATGTGACGGATCCCCGCGGCCTCGCTGAGCAGCTGCTCGACGCAGGCGTGGAGGTCGCGAGGTCCGGACGTTGATCAGCTGCCATCACGCCTGGCGCCTGTGCCCGTTCTCGTCTCCATTGCGATCGATTTCACCGTCCGCTGACGTGCGCTTGTGCCAAGCTGCTGTTGACAGGCGCACGGCCTATTTCTTAGGAGTGACCTTGGCACCAAAGAACTGCGCGACAATCTTGCCATCGCGCACGACGAAGCCGTCCATCCCGAGCTCGTAGACATTGGCGCTCGTTTCAGCCGTCCACAGGGTGTACCCGTGCTCGCCCTCGTACCGCTCCTGCTGCAGGTTGAAGGTCGTGCCGGGCTGGCCCCACTCGGCAATGAGCTCGGTAAACGTCGACCGGAGTGCTTCCTTCCCCTCGATGGGACCATTCGGCGTGAACATGACCGCATCGTCCGCATAGTCTGCCAGCACGCCTTCGAGATCGCCGGCGCCAAATGTCTTCAGGTGGCGCTGCACCACTTCCCGCGTGATGTCCGTCGTGGCGTCCCCGTCGGCTGCAGCAGGAGGCGACACGTCGGCAACCGGCGCGGCGGCGACCTGCGCATTGGCCGGCGATCCGTACCCGCTCGCAAGACACGCCGTCAGCATAACGGTCCCCAACGGACCAAAACTCTTCAGATGTTTCTGCACAGTCTCCTCCTGGACGCTCAACGGGCACTCTTGGCGCCCGCGCCGCCGACGGGAACGGCGCTGGTCGTATCGGCGGGCGCGGGCGCGACGCTCTCGGGACTCGCCTTGTCCCTGACCGCCCGCCAGATGCGTTCCGGCGTGAGTGGCAGGTCACGAATCGTGACGCCAGCTGCCTCGTTGACGGCCGCGCCGACCGCGGCGGCAATCGCGAGAATGCCACCCTCACCGGCCCCCTTGGCGCCGAATGGCCCCGGGCCGTCGCCGTTCTCAATCAAAATGGACTCGAGATGGCGGGGCGTGTCCTGAATCGTCGGAATCCGGTAGTCGAGCGCCCCCAGATTCCGGATGCGCCCGCGTTCGTCGAGCAACAGTTGCTCCATGAACGTATGTCCCAGTCCCATGATGGCCGCGCCCTCGTCTTGGGACTCGACCTGCATGGGATTCAGCGCCTTGCCGATGTCACTGACCAGGAAGAGCCGATGAACGCCGCTCATGCCAGTCTCGACATCGACCTCTACCTCCACCGCGGCGCACATCAGCTCCCAGAACACCGGCTTCCCACCGAGTGGATGCTCTTCGATGAATCGGCTGCGCTTGTGGCCCAGGCCGACAACCTCGCCGCGTGTGGACGCGAAGTACCGGCGCAAGAGCTCCGCATACGGCAGCACATGATCGGGCACGCGCACGACGCCCGGCTCGACGGAGATGAGCTCCTCCGACAGGGAGAACGTTTCAGCCGCCATGGTCCTGAGCTGCGCCTTGATATCGCGACACGCGTTCTGCACCGCCTGTCCCATGAAGACTGACGATCGGCTGGCGGATGTCGACGAGTCATAGGGAACCGTCGAGGTATCGCCCATGACGATCGAGATTCGCTCGATTGGGATCCCCAACTCCTCCGCCGCGATCTGCGCGAAGATGGTGCGTGCGCCCTGCCCCATGTCGGACGTGCCCGAGAGGATCGTGGCACTGCCGTCGTAGTGGAGACGCGTCTGTGCGAACGACGCCGACGCGGTCGACGAGCTCTTCAGTCCCAGCGAGATGCCGCGCGCGCGATGCTTGGGGAGGGGCGTCGTCCAGCCGATGGCGTCTGCGGCGAGTTGCAGCGCTCCTGCCCAGTCCCCGTCGCACGGGGTGTCGTTCGGAATGAACGCTTCTCCCTTCTGCGCCACGTTTCGAAGCCGGATCTCGAGCGGGTCCAGGCCGAGCTGACGAGCCGCCTCATTGAGCTGCGACTCGGTGGCCCACGACATCTGTGGGGTACCGAAGCCACGGAACGCGGTGCTCGAGGTCGTATGCGAGAGCAGCGCGCGCGCGCGGACGCGTGCGTGTGGCGTGCGATAGGGACCGCAGCCCGCGTAGCTCGCCTTGCTGACCACGCGAACGCCGATGTCCGCGTATGCGCCGAGCAGGAAATTGGCGGTCAGATCCTGGAACAGGATCCGCCCGCCGCGATCGAAGCCCGTACGCGCATGGACAACGGCGGACGTACGACGCGCCGCCTGAAACGTTTCTTCGAGCGTCAGCACCAACCGGACCGGCCGCCGGGTCTTCAGCGCCAGAAAGGCGACCAGCGGCTCGAACTTGGGCCACCCCTTGCCACCGAACCCGCCTCCCGGGTCCGGGGCGACAATGCGCACCTTGGACAGCGGCCATCCCAATACGGCGGCCACCACCCGCTGCAGCACAAAGGGATGCTGCGTCGGGCTCCAGATGGAGACGCCATCGTGGTCTGCCACGGCTAGAAACGCGTGTGGCTCGATGGCGAAGTGCGTGACCATTGGGAACGTGTACTCGTTCTCCACGATGCAGTCAGTGGGCGCGTGGCCTGGATCGCCCCAGCCGAAATCCCACTCTCTGAGCGTGTTCGTGTGCGCGAGGGGATCGTTGGGACGCAGCGCAGGATCGCGTACCAAGGGAGACGCAGGGTCGAGAGCGTCGGTCACCGTCAGCACGGCAGGCAGCGGCTCGTACTCCACGCGCACCAGTCCTGCCGCAGCTTCGGCGGCATCGAGCGTCTCCGCTGCGACAACCGCGACCGGCTCGCCGAAGAACTTCGTCTCCTCCACCGCCAGCACGGGACGATCCATCTCCACCGGACCGTATCGCGGCATCGGTTGCGGAAGATCGTCGGCCGTCAACACGGAGTGGACGCCTTTCACTCGTGCCGCCGCGGCCGTATCAATGGCCTTGATTCGTGCGCGGGCGCAATCGAGATGCACGAGCTTGACATGCAGCTCGTGCTCGAACCGGATGTCAGCCGTGTAGCGCTGCTGACCGGTGACGCGCTCGACGCCACCGACGCGCCTCACGGACTGACCGACGATCGAGTCGCTCATGGTTGTTGTCTCAGAATGCGGCCATATTACAGATGTTCGAAGTGTATTTCAATTATCGAACAACTCCGAGACAGTCTGTTTTCCCAACACCACATGCTGGCGAGAGACAGCGCGCTCGAGGCAGAAACCGGCGCGGTCAACGAGGTCGGGCACGAGAGGACGTCGCAGACGCTCTGGCGCGCCGTGATCGCCCAACCGCCCGCGGGCGACGTCTCCCGGCCGCTCGTGCGGCTCTCGACCGCGGCGGCGGCGCTGCCGCCGCCAGCGAGCGGTCCCAATTCATCACGATGTCGTCGATGGTCGTCTCGCGATGGTGGCGCAGCAGTGCCACGGCCCGCGCGGCGTCGCGCCCTATCGTGGCCTTCATGATCTCCTCATGCTCCCTGGCGACATCGCGTGTGCCGTCGGCCTCGCGCGCCCATAGCTTGCGGTAGCGCGAGAAACGCTCTGAAAGCTGCCGCGTGAGCTCGATCAGTGACGGCGATCCGCACGCGGCGTACAGCGATTTGTGGAACGCCACGTTGCGTGCTTCCCATTCAACATCGAGCTCGCCACCTTCCGTGAACACTGACCGTTTCGAGAGCTCGTGACAGCGCGCCACGACAGTGGCTTCCCAGTGGTCGTCACCCTTCTCGATCGCAAGCCGGATCGCCAGCGCTTCGAGCTCGAAGAGCGTCCGCGCGATGTCGATCATTTCCTCCCTCGTCACGGGCGCGACGGTGAACCCCTTGTGGTCCGTCAGTACGACAAGCCCCTCTGCGACAAGCCGCATCAGCGCCTCCCGGAGCGGGCTCAGCCCAGACTTGTAGCGCTGGCGGAGCTCTTTGAACCGCAGGCGCGCCCCCGGGTCGAGCCGGCAGTGGAGAATGTCCGCGCGCAACTGCTCGAAGAGGTCCGTGCTGAGCGTACGCAAGACACGTGGCGGCGCCGTCACGTGCGTGGCCGTCCCGAGAACAGGAACAAACCGCGGTTCGTGGAAGTCACGATATCCATCCGGCCATCCTTGTCGATGTCCTCGGCCGTCACGGCGTTTCCTGCACCTGATCGGTTGTGCACGAGCTCGGGTACGAAAGCCGCACCGCCCGGCGCTTTCGCGTCACGCACTGTGCGAAATAGATAGAGCACCGGTGCGCCGTACGGATCCGGATCCGAATAGTTGTCCAAATGCGACCAGTGTCGCTTGCCGACGATGAAGTCTGGAATGCCGTCACCGTCGACGTCAGCAACGGTCGATCCGTGCATTTCCGAAATCGTCACGTCGCCCGCATTCTCCGAAGCGAAGTTATCGACAATCGAGTGCCGCTGGAAGGTGCGCTTCCCCGACGCATCTCGCTTCTGCTCGAACCACGCCAGACCAAACCCGTGCGCCTGGAGCACAGTGACCACGTCGGTGAGCCCGTCGCCGTTCACATCATAGACACCCATCTCGCCTCCGCCCGGCCCGGCATGACCGGTCCATCTCGCGAACGCCTCAGGGTGATACGTCCAGACGCCACTCGCTGCACCGGCTGAGGGCTGCTCCCACCAGCCATACGGATCGACAACGTCCTCCCGATTGTCGCCGTTGATGTCGCCGACGCCGAGACCATGCCCAGCTCCCCAGGGGCCCTGAGTCGAGATGTCGTGGACCTTCCACTGTCCTGTGGGGTTCGTAGGATCAGGTTTGGCGAATCGGAGAAATTCGCCGTCGCCGTAGACATACTCAGGCTCACCGTCGCCATCGATGTCTCTCATCACGGAAACTTCCTTCCGCACTTGCGGCAGCACATCGACCATGTCCCACCGCCGAGGCTCCCCTTTTGGATTCACATAGAGATGCAGCGGCTGCCCTATGGCACCCATGCAGATCACGTCGTCCCAGCCGTCGCCCGTGAAATCGCCCGCGAAGCTCTGCATGCAGTCGGCCGGGTACTCCGTTGAAGGGTTGACCGTTTGCGCCGGGTAGATTTCCCGGAAGGTCGTATATGTCGGTCCCGCGTAGAAATACGGACCCGCAGCAATGTCAGAGACGCCATCCTGATTGAAGTCACCTACCGCCGCACCCCAGCTGTAATAGAAGTCAGTGAGGCGCTGCATTCGGAAATTCCGCGATACCTCTTCGGCGGGCAACGTCTTGATGGCAAGATCGCTGGTTGCAACATCCGTGTACCGCACTTCACCCGTGCCTCCGACGTAGAAGCCGATTGCGCCGAAACGTCCGAGGGTCTCGTCCGCCGCACCGCCCGGAACCGCGACCTCGTTCAGAAACGCTCGGACGATGCTCGCATCGAGCAGGACTTCAGCAAGATTCCAGTCGTCCGCGTGGAGTCCGCCGACGGGCGGGACGATAGGAAGCCCGGTCGGCTCTGAGCCGCGCCCGCCGCCTGCACCGCGGCTCGCACCGCCGCCCTCAGGGGGACTGGTCGCTGGAGGAGCGAAGCGCATCTGGCCTCCGGCGGGCCGGAGTCTCTCTCGTGAGAGCTCCTTGCCGTTCGAATCGAGCGTCACCGCATAGCTACCTGGCTCGTCGCCAGCGAGCGCGACGTAAATGCCTTTGGTACCGTTCGCGGTCTTCTCGGCGCGGAGCAGGACACCGGTTTTGCAGCCTCCGGTACAGCGGAAGCGCGCGAAGACGCCAACGTCCTGCAGCGACTTGTCGAGCATCAGCCATCCGCCTCCAGGACCCTTCAGCGCCCCGACGTATTCGCCGTTCTCGGCGCGCCAGGCAGCGTCGCCGACGACGCGCCAGCCCGCGAGCGAGGTTCCCTGATACGTCGTCTCCGTCTGATAGTTCTGCGCGGCGACTACCGCTCCTAATGTCGAGAGCGTGGCAATGATGGCAACCGATGAGCGGCGGGTGTTGTTCATCTGGAAGGTCTCCCGACTACCAGGCGCGCCGAGCCGAATGAACCACGGGGGCGTCATGACTCCCCTCCTCGGGCCGCCCCCCTCGTTGACGGAGCTCCCGTATTTACCACATTTCGAAGATGCTTGAAATAGTCGAAATGCTAACCATGACGGACCACCACTCCTTCGGCCATCACCACCTTGGCCTTGAGCATGGTTGCGCACCAGGCTAGATGGCCCCCCGTCGCGCGTGCTAGAGGCGTTCTTATTTGCACCTATACTGGGCTCGTGAAGGTTTGCCTTAATATCTGGGACGATAACGTTCGGCAGCTCGGCCAGCGCGTGGGCGTGGTGGTACCCGTTTGGGCCGCTTCACGAGGCATGGCCTCCGAGGCGGGGGTTGCATGCTGACCGACGAGCAGCTGGAACAGCTCCTGACCGAGATCGAATCTGACCGAGTCGAGCGGAAACAGTCGCTGTCGGATCCAGACAAGATCCATGAAGCGATCTGCGCCTTCGCAAACGACATGCCTGGCCATGCCAAGCCAGGCGTGCTGTTCATCGGCGTGAGGAATGACGGCTCTTGTGCAGGGGAGCCGATCACCGACAAGCTGCTCATTTCGCTTGCTCAGATGCGCGATGACGGGACAATCCTGCCCTTACCGTCCATGATCGTACAGAAACGTGTGATCGTCGGATGCGAGCTTGCGGTGGCGATAGTGCAGCCGTCTCGGACGCTTCCTGTCCGTTACCGCGGTCGGGTTTGCATACGGGTAGGGCCGAGGCGTGCAACCGCGACCGGGGATGAAGAACGGCAGTTGGTTGAACGACAGCGTGGCTTCAACCTACCGTTCGACGCCAGAGAGACGGTTGGCGCCACCTTATCAGACTTGGACGTCGGGTACCTGCGCGACGAGTATTTGCCAGCGGCTATCGATCCTGACGTGCTCGCGGAGAACCGCCGGCCGATTGAGCACCAACTTCGAGCCATCCATTTCCAGGGACCGGGCGGCAGCCCCACATACGCTGGCCTGTTGGTAGCGGGAATCGACTCGACCGCATGGATGCCGGGTGCGTACGTGCAGTTCGTGCGGTTCGCTGGCACAGAATTGAGCGACTCCGTGAGAGACGAGAAGCTACTCTCCGGGCGTCTTGCCGACGTCCTTCGCGGGGTTGACGATGTGATCAAGGCACACAACGAGGTTACAGTCGATTTCACGAGCCACGAGACAGAGGTTCGCGTGCCAGCGTACCCTCTCGCAGCGCTGCAGCAGATTATTCGCAACGCCGTCATGCATCGCAACTACGAAGGCACAGGCGCTCCGGTTCGTGTGTACTGGTTCGACGACCGGATCGAGGTTCACAGCCCTGGAGGACCCTACGGTCAGGTAACGGCTGAGAACTTCGGCGAGCCGTATGTGAGTGACTACCGAAACCCGCTCATCGCCGAGGCGATGAGGACCCTTGGGTTTGTGCAGCGATTCGGAGTGGGAATTGCAATCGCGCGGCGGGAGCTTGAAAAGAACGGCAACCCTCCGCTCGAGTTCGACGTTCAACCCACTGCAGTGCTTGCTACCCTCAGGAGAAGGCCGTGAGAGTCCCTGTCATCGCATTCTTCAACAACAAGGGAGGCGTAGGAAAGACGTCTCTTGTGTACCATCTCGCCTGGATGTACCGGGATCAGCGGCATTGTATCCTGGTCGCTGACCTCGACCCGCAGGCGAATCTCACGGCTGCATTCCTGGACGAAGATCGACTGGAGCAGCTCTGGTCTGATAGTCCTCATGCCAGGACTGTCTTCGGCGCGATCGAGCCGTTGCTCAAGGGAACCGGCGATATCGTCGAAAAGCCTCATGTGGAAGATATTGCCGGTGGCTTGGGCTTGCTGCCTGGCGATCTCGCCCTTGCGCGATTCGAAGACGAGCTGTCGCAGCAGTGGCCACGATGCCTTGACCGGCAGGAGCGTGCGTTTCGCGTCATGTCTGCGTTCTGGCGGGTGCTGCAGCATGGAGCACGGAGTCATGGCGCCGAGTTCGTGCTTGTCGATCTCGGCCCTAATCTTGGCGCGATCAATCGAGCTGCGCTCGTTGCGTCCGACTACCTGGCCATTCCGCTGGTCCCGGATCTGTTCTCGCTCCAAGGGCTGAAGAACCTCGGCCCAATGATTCGTCGCTGGCGCGAGGACTGGCATATTCGGATTGAACTGAATCCCGATCCGGCGCTTGAACTACCAGCCGGGCACATTCAGCCAGCAGGTTACATCATCATGCAACACGCGGAGCGGCTGAATCGACCCGTTCGTGCCTACGAGCGGTGGGAAAAGCGTATCCCCGAGGACTACAGTCGTGAAGTGCTTGGAGAATCGGCTCCTGTTATGTCAAACGGCCACCTCCTCGCCCGGGTGAAGCACTACCGAAGCCTGATGCCGATGGCGCAGGAAGCGCGGAAGCCAATGTTTCATCTCACGGCCGCTGACGGAGCCATCGGCGCACACACGAAGGCCGTGGCGGAAGCGAGGAGAAACTTTGTAGAACTAGGCGAACGGCTGCTACAGCGGTGCCATCTGAGTCAGCAACTTCCCGCTTGACAGGTACCCGGCCAGGCTCGTTGACAGCGCGCTTCCAAGATCCAACAGCCGCGTTCACGCGTGATCGTCGGCGGCGACAACCACACGCGTCTTGGAGAGGAGCTCGAAGGCACGCTGGCTCTGCTCGGTGAAGAGCGCGAAGAAGACATCGATCAATAGATGTTCAAGAGCATCGGAAGCTGGCGCACGGCCGATTGTGCCAGGCTGATGCGGGCACCCGACTCGCGAACGACACGCAGGTCGAGCGCGAGCTTGCCGAGCGTCTGGCCGAAGGCCCACTCGGACAGCGTCGTGTAGGCGCCGAACAGCACGCTGCCACCGAGGAAGATGATCATCACGATGAGGAGCGGAACCCACTCGGCACGCACGAGCAGCGCGACCAGACCGGCGATGGGGCCGACAACGAACGCGATCGCGATGACGTCGATGATCTTCGCGGCGGCCCGGCTCCAGAACGGCGCGCTGACGAGCGGCACCGCGGCAAGATACGACTCGGCGAGCGCCACCGGATCGCCGAGCTGCCGCAGGACCTCGTCAACCGGCTGTCCGCTCTCGACGCGCGCCTGCAGGTTGTCGCGCAGCTCCATCGCGATGCTCGCGCGCAGACGCGAGGCCTGCGGCAGACAGTCGACGACCTGGCTGATGTAGTGCTCCTGTTCGGTCATGGCACTGGTCGTAGTAGTCATTCTGTCGTCTCCGATGTGGCACCCGGCTGTTGACCAAGCAGGCGCGTCATCGCCTCCGCGAACGTCGTCCACTCGCGCGTGAGCCGTGCGAGCTCGACTCGGCCCTCCGCGGTGAGCCGGTAGTACTTCCGCGGCACGCCGCGCTTCGGCGTATCCCAGCGCACGTCGACGTACCCGGCCCGCTCCAGCCGGTACAGGACCGGGTAGAGCGTGCCGTCTGTCACTTCGAGGGCCCCGTCGGTCTGCGCGGGGAGCTTCGTGACGATCTCGTAGCCATAGGCCTCACCCGGAGAGAGCGAGAGCAGGTGGAGAACGATCAGCTCCAGCGATCCCCGCTTGAGCTCCCTCAGGATGCCCTTCCGGTCGTCGGCGCGATCAGCGTCAGGTGTCACGAGAGTCATGTTAGAGGCAGATATCTGGTCACACAAGATATCATACGAAACCAGCCTCTGGCGGGTTCCGCCAGCGAAGGAGACCAACCGGACCGGCGACCCTGGTGCTGTTGAGCTGGATGTCTGGGACGAGGGCGAGAAGAACCGTTAAGACAGGCTACTGATGTCTGAGCGCCACGAGCGGATCGACGCGCATCGCTCGCCGGGATGGCAGCCAGCTCGCGGCAAGCGCAATGGTCAGGAACAGCAAGGACGCGCCCGCGAAGGAGACCACATCGACGGCGCCGAGGCCATAGAGCACACCTCGCAGCAGGTGCGACGCGCCAACAGCTAGCACCATCCCGAGGAGTAATCCGGCGACCACGGGACGGAGACTCCCTCGCATCACCAGGGCCAGCACGTGGCGCTTCTGAGCGCCGATCGCCATGCGGATGCCCACTTCGCGCGCGCGAAGGACGACGTCGTAGCTGACGGTGCTGTAGATCCCCATCGAGGCAAGCAGGAGCCCGAACAGGCTGATGCTGGACGCGATCGCGGCTGACATGCTCGCGATGAGAAACGCGTCCGTGCGGCGAAGCATCGCCTGCAGCGTCGAGGTTGTGACGCTCACTCCAGGGTCGACCGCCGCGATCGCCGGTTCCATCGCGCGCATCACCAGGGTTGGATCCGCGTTCGTCCGCAGGAGAATCGGGTAATCCTGGAGTCGGTCCTCCGGCAGCGGGACGTAGATCTGTTGGGAGTCGCTGCCATCGAGCGTGACGCCGCGTGTGTCGCGGGCCACGCCGATGACTTGCCAAGTCGGGCCGTCGGGCAACAGTTCACCTTTGCCTTGGAATTGTCCGTCGGTCCCAAGGCGCACGCTGCGGCCGAGCGGGTTTTGTTCCGGCCAGAGGCGCCGCGCGGCGGATTCACTGAGGATCACGGCGTGGTCCGGCGGTCCGGCCTGTGCTCGAAAGCCGCGGCCCCGGGAAAGGGGAATGCCCAGCGTCTCGAAGTAGTTCGGCTGCACCCACGTGTAATAGAGCGTCGCGCGCATATTGTGGGGTGACGGCGCTTCGCCATCCAGTGACACCGCGGCGCGGCGCCCGCCGTTGTCGTTCGGCGCTCGCGCACTGGTCATCGCTGCCACTCCGGGCAGTGCCGTGAGACGGCTGCGAATGTCGCGCACGAGGGCCGCCCTGTAGTCGGCGGTGTAGGTCCGCTCCTCGGGGAATTGCAGACTCACATTGATGACGCGCTCGCCGTCGTAGCCCGTGTCCATGCTGAGCGCCTGACTGGCGCTGCGCACCAACAGGCCGCCGGCAATCATCAGTGTCAGCGAGACGGCGACCTGGGCGGCAATGAGGCCATGACGCAGTCTGCTGCGCACGAGCGACGTGCCCGTTCCTCGGGTGATCGAGAACAGGGCGGAGCGGGAGCTCGCCATCGCCGGCGCGAGCCCGAACAGCATGCCCGCAAGCACGGAAATCGCCAGGACGTACGCGAAGACTTTGATGTCGGGGCTCACATCGAAGATAAGCGTGTACTCGGCTGGCAGCTCTTCGGCCGCTTTGGTGGCCGCCAGATGCAGCATCGTCCAGGTCACAGGAAGCGCAAGCGAGCCCGCCAGCACGCCCAGCAGCGTGCTTTCGGTCACCAACTGCCGAATCAGACGCGATCGGCTGGCGCCGAGCGAGAGACGCATGCCGAGCTCCTGCTGACGCGCGGTCGCACGCGCCAGTTGCAGACCGGCGGCGTTGGCGCAGGCGATGATCAGCACCATGCCCGCCGCGAGCATGATCAAAACGATGGTCAGCCTCAGGCTGGCGCTGATCCCCGGCAAGGGCGAGCCGGGCGAAATCACCGCGCTCACGTCTTTCCTCAGCTCGGAGTCGGGCTCGTGCAGCGCTCTCAGGTGAGAGGCCAGCACAGTCGTCTCTGCCTGCGCCTCGCTCATGCTGACGCCCGGCGCGAGACGGCCGAACAGGCGACAACACAAGTCTTCGCGGTCCCGCAGGCGGCTGCTGTCAGGATGCACCAGCGGATAGAGACTGAGCGGCAGCCAGAAGTTGGGCACGGCCACGCTCGTGCCAGTGAAGTTGGCCGGCGTGATCCCGATGATGGTGAAGGCGCCACCATTGAGGCGAATGCTCTTCCCCAACACCGCGGGATCGCCTGCGAAGCGTCGCTGCCAGTAGTTCTCGCTGATCAGCACTGAGGGCGACGTGGCGAGCTCAGACAGACTGATGCCGTCGAAGGCGCGGCCCCGCACGGGCACCACGCCGAGCACCGAGAAGTAATTCTCCGAAACAATGAAGGCACTGGCGACCTCTTTGTTGCTGGCGGACGGACTCAGCAGCCCGAGTCTTCCCATCAGAGACCCGTTCTCCGCGCTGCGCCGGGCGATAGCGGCACCCGCATCCGTGAGCGTCAGTTGTTCGATCGAAAACGCGATGACGCCGCTGAACGACTGGAGACGGTCCCGATAGGCTTCGTAATCCGGGTAGCTGAATCTCGCGTTGGTCGCGCCAGACTGGAGGCGCAACGAAAAGTTGACCAGCGTGTCGGGGTCGCGCGCATCGAGCGGCCGCGCGATGAACGCCTTATAGGCGGTGAAGACGGCTGTGTTGACGCCGATCCCGAGCGCCAACGCCAAAATCGACACGGCCGTGAAGCCCGCATTGCGCCGCAGCGTGCGCGCGCCATAACGGAGGTCCTGGAGTAGGGTTTCGAACAAGATCATCGAAGCTCCCGCTCACTCGGGATCCAATCACATACGTTCACCCGAGGCAACGGTTCCAGATATCGACGCGAAGACGCCGAAGGGGCTCACCGCTACCCCCCGAGCCTCACGGTTGCCATCGCTCCAATCCAGTGTATACTGTGCATATTAACATGCACAGTGACCTGCTGATCTCCCAGGCCGATCGGCGCCCGATGTATCTCCAGATCATGGAGCAAGTCAGGCACCGAATTGCCGTCGGCGACTGGCCGCCTGGGCACGAGCTGCCATCGATCCGGGCGCTGGCGGCCACGGTGCAGGTGAGCGTGATCACGGTCAAGCGCGCCTACTTCGAGCTGGAGCGCGACGGCGTGATCGTGACGCGGCACGGCAAGGGGTCGTTTGTGGCCGATGGCGCCGACCTCGCCACGAGGTTGCGGCATGACGAGCTGGACGAGCATCTGGCGGCCGCTGCTGAGATCGCCCGCGTGCTCGGGCTTACGGCAGGTGAGCTCGAGTCGCGGCTGCGGGAAGCCTTGAAGAGCGATGGAAAACAACGATGACTGAGCCCGTCATTGCGCTGGAAGGTGTCGAGAAGTCGTACCGCTTCTTCCGGTTGTCGGACATCCGGTTGCAGCTCGACCCCGGACAGATCCTCGGGCTGGTAGGCCCGAACGGCGCCGGCAAGTCGACGATCATCCGCATTCTCATGGCAATGGTGCGGCAGGACCGCGGTGAGGTCCGTGTCCTGGGCCATGTGATGCCGCGCGAGGCGGCTATCGCGAAGCGCGAGGTCGGCTTCGTCTCCGAGGACATGCGCCTCTATGGGTCGGCGACACTCGCGTGGCATATGCGCCTGGTGGCCTCGGTCTGTCCCAGGTGGGACGGCGCGTATGCAGAGCTCCTGGCACAACGCTTCAACTTGCACCCGGCGCAAACGGTCAAGGCGCTGTCGCACGGCCAGCGGATGAAAGCCACGTTGTTGCTCGCGCTGGCACGGAGGCCACGCCTGCTGCTGCTCGACGAGCCGACGACGGGTCTGGATCCGGTGGCGCGGCATGAAGTGCTCGCCGAGCTCATGGACGTGATCCGCGACGAGCGCCGCGCGATCCTCTTCTCATCGCACAACACGCAGGACGTCGAGCAGATCTCGGATCAGATCGCGTTTCTCGATCGCGGCAGGCTCATTGACTCGAGCGACAAGGAGACGTTTCTCGATCGCTGGCGCCGCCTGCGCCTCGATGTCCCGTCGGGCATGCCCCTGCCGCAGCCACCTGGCGTGGTCGACACGACCGCGACGGGGCGAATCGCCGTTGTCACCACTCGGACGTATGCAGACGGGCTCGACGCCGTCTACGAGCGTGCCGGCGCCACGGTGCGCGAGGTGCAGCGTATGACGCTCGAGGAGATCTTCGTCGCCACCGTAATGAGCAATCGACGGGAGAACGACACATGAGCTCCACCGTTAGGTACCTGGTGCTGAAGGATCTCTATCTCGTCCGCTGGCTGGTCGCCGGGTCCGTCCTCGCGGGCGCAATCGCGGTTGCCGTGATGCCGCTCGGCCCGACATCCGCGTACGTCGGCGGCGTGCTGCTCATCTGCATCCTGATCGTCTTGAACATCTTCCTGGTGATGACCGGCGTGGTGCAGGAGAGGAAGGACAACGTCGCGCAGTTCGTGCTGAGCCTGCCGGTGTCGACGACGCAGTACGCGGCGGCGAAGCTCGGTGCCAACGCCATCGCCTTCGTCGTGCCGTGGGCCGTGCTGAGCGCTGCCACCGCTTTCGCCATTGACGTCTCGTCGATTCCCGATGGTTGGCTGCCCTCCTGGGCGGCGATCCTCGGTTATCTCCTCGCTTACTACTGCGTGCTGCACGGCGTCGCACTCCTCAGCGATTCGATGGGATGGCACGCGACGGTCATCACCGTGGGTAACGTCTCGCTGAACTTCTTCATTCCGTTCCTGCTCGGCCTGCCATCCGTGGCTGCGCACAGGGAGGGCCCGGCGGCCGTCTGGAGCGCGGACATCCTCGCAATCCTGGTTATCGAGGAATCAGCGGACCTGGCCTCGGATTTCGCCCGCCGGGTTGGTCTGCGTGTGGACGTTGACATAGGCGTTTCCCCTCAAGATGGCGGTCTCCACCTCGTCCAGCGTTTCCCAACCGCAGGCGTTGTCTGTGTCAGGCGAAGTGGCGGAGCTCCGCACCAAGATGCCGTGGACGTCCAGCGGGCCACCGCTGAAAAGGGTGACGCCGACCGGGCCATTCACGCCCTCAGGGCCGCAGTGAATATGGGAAGCCGTGACACCTCGGATGTTGCCAACGAGCACGGTGAAGTTCAGCGCTGTACGGTCGCTGAACCGAACAAGGGCTTGGCCACGAGCTCGCGTGCCTACTGGCGGCACCTCCGAGGCACCGCTCAAGTGAGCCGAGAACGTGGCTCGCCGTCCCTTGGCCGGGGTGATCTGGAGGACAACGCCGCTCTCGCCGAAGGGCACGCCTTCCTCGTTTGCCAGCACGTACAGCTCACCGCGAGTGTCCTGGCCAAAGCCCAGCACTGAGAGCCCCAGCATCTCCTTATCGGCCAGCTGGAATTCGCGAATGCGGTTGTTCCGATGCAGGAAGAACAGCCTTCCGCCGGTCGGGCCGGCGAAATCGCCAAAGACGTAACGGCCCTTCAGGGCTGGGATCCGGTTGCCCCGGTAGACGAAACCGCCAACCACGGCGACGCCCTCGTCATGGTCGTATTCAGCAATTGGGTCAATCAGATCGTCCGGCAGATCGCCGGGCCGGCACGCGAAGACAAAGCCCGGCTCCGTCCCGTTCGGGTCGAAGCAGAAGGAGCCCTCTTTGATGCGCCAGCCGAAGTTGCCGCCCGCGACGCCAATATCGATTTCCTCGATGTCGTTCTGGCCGACGTCGCCGATGTACATCCTGCCGGTCCGCGAGTCGAACGAGAAGCGGAACGGGTTACGTAGGCCATAGACATAGATTTCGTCGAGGAAGCCGTCCACGCCGACAAATGGGTTATCGACCGGAATGCCGTACTTGCCATTGGGAGCGTTGCTGCCGGTCGGATCGATGCGGACGATGCTCCCGAGGATATTGCTCGGATCCTGGCCATTCCCACCCTCGACGTGTCCATCACCCTGGTCGTCTGCTTGGCCGCCGTCACCGAACGCGATGTACAGATAACGGTCGGGACCGAAAACGAGCGCCCCGGCATCGTGATTGAACTGTGGCTCATCTACACGTAGGAGTTCCCGGTTGGTCGAAGGGTCGACCACCGAATCCGGACTGCAGGGATCCGGAACGTGCCACTCGCGCACGACGCTCTGGTGGTTGGCCGACACGCCTTCAGGCATGGTGGAATAATCCGCTGGGCCGGCCACCGGTTCGGATGTATAGGTGTAGAGGAGCCCGTTCTGCGCGTAGTCCGGATGAAAGGCCACACCCAAGAAGCCCCGCTCGTCGAAGGTTCCCGGCCCGCCAACGCCCAGGCTAACCAGCATGGCGCTCACGTCGAGAATGACGTCCTTCTCGCCAGTTGCCAGCTCGATGCCCCACAGGATGCCATCCTGATCTGTCACGTACAACCGGCCACTCAGCTCGGCGCATCCGGGGGCGAACGTTCCCCAGTTTGGGGCCGTCAAGCCATCGGCGACCGGTGCCAGGCTGATCTCGACGTTGCCGGTCCGGATTGGTTCCGGAATAGGGTCCTCCAACGGCGGACTGTCTCGAGAGATGAGCGGGATACCGACCAGTACTGTCAGCAGAGCCATCAAGGCAACAACACGCAGCACTCGAGTTGGTGCAGACATTCAAGCACCTCCGATGTGATGGCTGGCCGTCCGCTCGTCGGTGACCAGCAGGGTGTCCGATTGCTCGCTACCTGGGAGGCCTCCATCGAGGCGTCGGCATTGGCATCGTGCAAGGGACGTGCCCTGATAACGTTCCTTGGCGAGCGCATATCACGGCAGTGCGGGGGCCGCGATCGGAGATCGGCCGCGGTCGTACGAGACCGGCTGGGCTTCCATCGTTACGACCGACGTAATCGCAATTACACGTCTGGTAATCCCCCGGTGGCGCCGCATCAGGGCTCATCGAACCCGAGAGGCTCAATATGACCGACATGAGACAGGGAAGCGGCCTGCAGATCATCTTTGCGATCTTCTTGGGGCTGATGGTGACCGCGTTCATTGGAGTGGGCGTGTATACCTTCTATCCTTCACGAGAGCCGGAGCTCGATCGCCAGATCCGGGAGCTCAACCGGCGGGAGCAGGCACTCAAGAACGCCGTGGCGCCAGAAGCGTCGAGGCCGACAGACCGAGCGCAGATCCAGCAGATCGCAGACGAGCGCAACGACCTGCTCGACGCCGCGCGGGCGGTGCGCGAAGTATGGGGTCGGAACACGAGTATCATCCTGATCATCTTCGCCACCCTCACCATGGCAATCTCGCTCGTCCGCGCCGATCAGTTGCCGGTGATCAGCAACGGCCTGCTGCTGGGCGGCGTCTTCACGATGGTCTACGGGGTCGGGTGGATCATCGCCACGAACACCTCCATTGTGCGGTTCATCGTCATGACCGCCGCGCTCGTGATTACGCTGGGCCTCGGCTATGCTCGGTTCGTGCGCGGTCGGTCGGTGGCGGTGCTGCCGAGCGGAGACGCGATGGCGAGTGGTCAAGGCCTCGCGGGTCTCGAGCGTCGCGTACAGGATCTCGAGAGGCGGATGGACGAGGCCGCGAACGCCCTCGGGCACAGCCCCCTCGGGCACGGGGGCGACCGCTCCTGATCGGGACGTGCGCTCGCACTCCTGCACATAGGTGACGTTCATGGATCTACTTGGTGACGCGCGGCACGCGGTCCGAGTCCTCCTGAAGGCACCTGGCTACACCACGGCACGGGCGGCAATTACTCGCCCGTCGAGCAAGCCAACAGGAACGCCCTCCGCGACGCCTTGCATTGACAGTCGTAGCGCAGGCCTTTAGGCCTGCCAACTCGGCGCCGGGCAGGCCTAAAGGCCTGCGCTACGAGTGCCAACGAGTGAGGGCGCGCACCGCGCCGTTGTATGCTGCTTTCAGGATCATGCGCGTGCTGCTCGTGGAAGACGACTCGACCATCGCCGCGTTCGTCGCCAAGGGCCTGCGCGAAGCCGAGCGGACGCACCGTGCGCCTGGCGGACGTCAAGCTCCTACCGCCTGCCGAGGCTAAGAAGGTCATCGCAGCCGGTCTGAACTACCGCAGCCATATCGGCCAGCAGTCGCCGGCAAAGTACGTCGGCCTGTTCGCGAAGCTGCCCACCTCCCTCATCGGCCACGACGCCGACATCGTGTATCCGGTGGACGCCACGAACGTTCACTACGAAGCCGAAATCTGCGTCGTGATGGGCCGGAAGGCGAAGAACATCACGGAGGCGCAGGTGAAGGACCACGTGTTCGGTGTGGCGCCGTGCAACGACGTGAGCGAGCGCGATTGGCAGAAGGCCGATCTGCAGTGGTTCCGCGCCAAGGGCGCCGACACGTTCGGTCCGATCGGCCCGGCGCTGGTCCGCGGGGCCAACTACAACAAGCTGAAGCTGATTGGTCGCCACAACGGCAAGGTCGTGCAGGAGACGACGACCGATCTGCTGATCTTCTCGATCGACAACGTGGTGAGCTACATCAGCCGCTATGTCACCCTGGAGCCCGGCGACGTGATCTTCACCGGAACGCCCGGCACGACGCAGGCCGTGCAGCCGGGTGACACGTTCGAAGTCGAGATCGAGGGCATCGGCACGCTTCGCAACAAGGTCGTGGCCGAACAGCGCCCACTCGCGTCCCGCTGAGGGGTTCCGCTAGCGGCGTTGACCTCCGGATCTCGCCAACAGACCGCGCCTGGCCAGCGGCGTCATTGAACGTCGTCGTCCTGCGCCGCCGGCTCGCGCGGGAGATGCAGGAGGAGATGGCCGATCACCTCGAGCGCGCCACAGCCCGGCCCAGGCGGGTGGTCACCTGCCGGTGCTAATTGGTTGGCGAATCAACTCGCTATACTGGACCACCATGACGACCGATGCCGCACGCTGGAGTATCGCGACACGCGTGGCGTTCAGCGTCCTGACGACCGCGGGCCTGCTTGGATGGGCCGCTCCTGAAGCCGCCGGGCAGAACTGGCCGCAGTGGCGTGGCCCGTCCAGCGTTGGCATTTCGCCTGAATCGAACCTCCCCACCCGTTGGAGCACCACGGAGAACATGGCATGGCGGGCGCCGCTCGCGGGACTGGGGACCTCGTCTCCCATCGTGTGGGGCGACCGGGTGTTCGTCACGTCGCAGATCGGCAGCGCGCGGGTCGCGCCAGGCTCTCATCCGCAATTGGCGCGCGACAATCGCTCGCTTGCGGAGCGCGAAAGCGCCATTGGAGGCCGGCGATCCGCCTCGGACGCAGAGATCTGGCTGGTCGTGGAGGCATTCCGGCGATCCGACGGCCGCAGACTGTGGCAATACCGCACCGACGCTACGGGGCCGCTCCCCGAGCTTCACGAAAAGCACAATCTGGCCACGCCCACGCCGGTCACCGACGGCGAGCGCGTGTACGCCTGGTTCGGCAACGGCCAGCTCGTGGCACTCGATATGGAGGGACGCGTCGTGTGGACGCGCCATCTCGGTATCGAGTACTCGCCGTTCGAGGCGCAATGGGGCCACGGCAGCTCGCCAATGCTCCATGGCGATCTGCTCCTCCTGCTGTGCGACCACCTGCCGAGCTCGTACCTGCTGGCGCTCGACGCGCGCACGGGGAAAGAGCGCTGGAAGGCGGACCGCGGCGCAGGTCGCGTTTCACACAGCACACCGGTGGTGATCCCGGGACCGGAGGGAGACGAGCTCCTCGTCAACTCCTCGGAGCGAATCGACGTCTACGACCCGGCGACGGGAACGCTCCTGTGGTACGCCGACGGCGACCGCCAGACACCAATTCCGTCGGCCGTCTTCCACGAGGGGCGAATCTACATGAGCCGCGGCTATCGCAACAGCGACTACATGGCCATCCGGCCGGGCGGCCGAGGCGACGTGACGAAGACGCACATCGACTGGCGGGCGCCAGCCGGTGCGTCGTATGTGCCTTCAATCCTGTACTACGACGGGTTGCTCTACCTGACGAACGAGATTGGCGTCGTCACATGTGCCGACGCGCGCAGCGGCGAGCGTGTCTGGCAGCATCGCCTCGACAGCGTGTTCTTCGCGTCGCCAGTTGCGGGCGATGGCAAGATCTATCTGGTGAGTGAAACAGGCGAAACGATCGTACTGCGCGCGGGACGCGAGCCGGATGTTCTGGCACGGAACGACCTCGCCGAACGCTTCATCGCGTCGCCGGCGATCTCGAACGGACGGCTGTTCCTGCGGAGTGATCGAACGTTGTTTGCGGTGGGAAACTAACGCGAGCGGCGCGTTGGTCTTCGATCGTCTGCGGATCAGATGCGATCTCCGGCGAGGATCATTATCGCGGTACCGGATGGACGGGCTTCAGGAGATCCCGGCAATTGAATAGCCGACGCGACGCTCACACGATTGCACTACGCGGCGCTCGTTTATTACACGGGATACGCTCCCGAGTCGATTCCCTCGAGAAGATCGTCATGTCGCGGCCGCCAACCCAGAGCGCGCGCTGCCACGGCGCGCACGCGGCTGTTGGACGCCAGCGCGAACTCAGAAGCCTCGGCACCGACCCGATGAATGCCTTCTTCCGCGGAAATGCCGACCGTCCTTCCCTGGAACCCGAGCCTGCGACTGATAGCGGCGGCGATGTCTCTCAGGGCGGCTTCTCCGTTCGCGCCGAACAGGAAGGTTCCGCCTGGCACCTCGGTCAGACTGATGCGGTACAGGTTTACGAGGTCCTCGATGTGCACGTTGGACCATCGATTCTTACCCGGACCGATGTGCACACCGGCACCGTACTCGCGTGTCAGCCGAGCGAGCATCGGCACTTGCACCGAGTGCTCATGCAGGCCCTGACCCACGCCGTAGACCATGGTGGGGCAGATCACGACGGACCGCACGCCATCCGACGCTGCACCGAGCACCGCCTCGTCGATTGCCACTCGCGCCCGCTTTTCCAGTCTTGGAGCAGGCCGGGATTCCTCGTCGTAAATCGCATCCGATGCGTGACCTTCCGCCCGGTCCCCAACGATGCTGGAGCCCGACGTGTGGATCAGCCATTTACCGCTGTCCCGGAGCGCACCGAGCAGTGCCGTCACCGTGTACGCATTGTCCGAGTCAGCCGCGCTGACAACCGCATCGGCGGACGCGGCGGTCTTTTCGATGACTCGCCGATCGTAGAGTGTCGCAAGCACGGGCTGGATGCCACGTGCCTGCAGTTGCGCCGCTTTCTGCTCCGAGCGCGCCATCCCCAGAACTTGATGTCCATCCCCCACCAGGCCCTGCGCCACGGCGCCACCGATATAGCCTGTGGCTCCGATTACGAATACCTTCATGAGCGTATTGTTCACTGCGTTCGTGCGGAGCACAAGAACGCACACGTTACGGGGACATCAACGCGCGTTCGAGATTCGCCCGCGAGCGAGCCAGCCACGCCGCATCCGCCGCGACGTCCGCCGTCCAGTCTCCGGTGGCCGGCACCCAGTTCTCGAGAAAGATCAACGGCGCAGCATGCCGAGCATGGATCCGCTGCAGGCAGGCGCGGAGGTCGAGCGCGCCTTCGCCCAACGGCGCACCCCCGACCTCGAATCCGACGTTCGATCCTCGCACGCGATAATCCTTGAGATGATAGAACGCCGCGCGAGGGTCGAGCAGATCGAAGACCTGGTCAGCGGACTCCCAGTTGCGCAGTGAATTCGCCGAGTCGAGGCAGAACGCCACGGCGCTCTCTGGGTAGCCGCGGACCGCTTCCGCCAGAACGCGACAGGGGATGTGGAAGTGGTTCTCGAGCACCAGCGTGAGCCCCGCGTCGCGTGCCCGGAGGGTCGCGTCGTCCAGGAACCGTGCAATCCGATCGGCCGATGGGCGCTCGCCGACCTCGTCTTCCATCACCAGGCGCAACGCCGACGCGCCCGGGATCGTGGCCGCCCGCTCGAGATAGCGCGCGAGCGTATCGAGATCCAGCGTCATGCATCCCATGTGCAGCGCCAGCCCGATATCGCCTGCCAACTGGAGGAGGTCTCGCCACTCGGCGACGCCCATCGTCAGCGGCCGCGCGTTCTCGCAGATCTGCAGGGCTTGCAAGCCCACGTCACGCGTCTGTCGCACGACCGCACTGAGCGGAGGTGCCCGGCGCTCATCCAAGAGCAGGTAACGAAACCCATAACTGGTGGTGCCGATGGTCGTCCGAGTATGGCTCATACACGTGTGGGCTTTGCCCACTGCGCGCGCATCGCGCGCGGTGAGGTCCGGAAGTGCTGCTTGAGCTTCCGGTCGAAATATGGATGGTCAGGCAAGCCGACGGCCGCCGCGATTTCGGACACGCTGCGATCGGTGTGTCGCAGCATCTCACACGCCTGCGCCAGGCGGACGTGCGTGACATAGCTGACGAACGTGCGGCCGGTCGCCTGCTTGAAGAACTTCATGAACCGCGATCCGCTCATCCCGACCATACGGGCAGCCTGCGCGACGCTTATCTGCTCGGCATGGTGTCAACAGTGAACCACGCCTCCGGAAAACAGGTCAGTCCAGCTCGGACAGCTTGACCGCGCGGCGCTCCTGAGCCGACCGGTCCGCAGCAAACGCGACCCTGTGTGACGCACACGCGGTGTCGAAGTCCGTCAACGGCATCGGCTCATCTCGTCGAATGCTGTCCACGAAGGCCTGGAACTGCGGTTGGTATGGATGGTGTGCAACGTCTCCCGAGTCGATCAACGGGACGGCCGCGCGGCTCCAGCGGTCTTTCGTCGTACCCTTCAATTTGGCGCTGTAAAATCGATCGTCCAGCACGCTTCCTTCACTCCCCACCAGATGGATGTGAAAGTAGTAAGGTTGCTGGCAATCGATCACGGAGGCGACCTTCCCCACTCGGCCATCTTCGAACTTCAGCAGTGTCACCGACGTTGTGTCGTACTCGTAGTCTCGAAAGTCAGGGCTCGTCGTCTTGGTGCTGTAGCTCGACACCTCCTCCACCGGCCCGTCCATGTACCAGAGCAACAGATCGAGCGCATGACACCCCGCTGTCAGCAGACTACTGCCTCCCATGGCTTTCTTGACGTTCCAAGAGAACTGCTTGTACCAGGGGCCGATCCCGTGATAGTAATCCACCTCTCCGTAATACACGCTGCCCACGAGGCCTTGGTCGAGCATCGAGCGAATGGCCATGCCCTGGCCGCTGAAGCGGAGCTCGAAGCAGACGCACGTCTTGACTCCTGCCTTGCGAACCGCGGCCCCGACGGCTTTCGTGTCCTCATAGGTGAGCGCGATCGGCTTCTCGATGAGCAGGTGCTTCCCCGCCTGGGCAGCGGCGATCGCCTGGCCAGGATGCAGCGAGTGAGGCGTGCAAATATCGATGACGTCTAGTGACGGATCATTGAGCATCTCGTCGTAGTTCCGGTACATCTTCACCGGGATCCCGAACTGCTTCGCTAGCTCCGCCTCATCGACGTGACGTCGTGTGCACACCGCCGTCACATCGGCACCGTCGATGTTCCTGAACGTCTCGATGTGAGCACCTGCCACCCAGCCGAGCCCAACAACACCTACCTTGAGATCACTCATCCTTGTCGTCTCCACGGATTGGCGGCATCGGATGAACCGCCACAGCCAGAACCTCTCGACCATCTGCGAACGCGCCTCGTTGCCAGGTCACGACACCTGGTCACGATCAAGCAGACCTGCGCGATGATCCGTGCGTGTACGCAGATGCGACTTGAGCGCGTCCTGAAGCCTCGGCTCCCGAGGATAGCCGTGACCAAGGTGCTGGCGGAAGCCCTCCGCATGCGCCACGCCGCACTCCCGGCCGTAGATGGCGGCCCACTCGGTCATGCGTTCAAGATATTCGTCGACACCGTGCTGACGCCGCAGCCAGGCACGCTGTGAAACATGGTGAGCGAGTAGCTTGCGCTTGCCCTCTATCTGCTCACTAATGTCGATGTAGAAGTCTGGGTAGACACGCCGCCCCATTGGGTCCAGGCCCTCGACGGGATCTGCATAGTAAAGAGCCGGCGTCGAGGGCAGCGGTGCTGCTGGCGGCGCATGTCTCGTTTGATACAAGGGCATCGCCCCCGCAAAGACGGCGCCCCGAACAATGCGAGCAGTCTCTTCATGATCCAGCATATAGTCCGACGGCGAGTGCGTGATCACGACGTCCGGCACAAATGTCCGAAGAAGCTCGACGACTCTGCGCACACTTTCTGCATTGGCAAAGACTTCCACATCGGCGAGCCCTGCACACGCATATCGAGCACCGATGGACGCCGCCGACGCCTCGGCCTCGGCATATCGGATGCGCGAGATCTCGTCTTTGCTTGGCGTCTCACTCGATCCACAATCGCCCGCCGTCATGGTGATGACGGCAGCCTCCCAACCGGCTCCCGTGAGATGCAACAGCATACCTCCAACTAGGATCTCCACATCGTCCGGGTGCGCCATCACGGTCAGCACACGAGCATGTTGTTCCGCCATAGGGCTATCTCGAACAGCGTCGCCGTCACCGAATGGTCTCACGGCTCCGCAGGAAAGAAGGGAAACAGCTCGCGAATCTCGGCATCGGTGGGCACGCGGCCATATTGATTGATCTCGAACGCTTCAGCATACGTGATTCCTTGCGGCAATCGGTGCAGCTTCCATGACAGTCGGGGCGCTCTGGAAGAGCCCGACGCCAGACGAGGGCATCTTTGTCCTTGCGTTCATCTGCAAGACCGTCGGCAAGTGCCCGAATCCCGCCCCGGCGGTGCAGTGGTAGGGCTCGCCACTGGCACGACAAGCTAGACATGGCGCGGTCAGCGCGGCGACCATTTATAACCATTACAGCATTATTATTCCCATGGCATAGTTGAGCTATGCCGTGGGAGATTGAAGGAACCGGATGGAAAGAGACGGTCTGAAGAAGCGTCGCACCTGACCTATCGGAACAGTACCGTTCCAGCCTCTCGCCTGCAGATGTTGTTGGACCCGGTACTTCGCGCGAGCGGTTTGCAACCACGTGAAGATAGCAGACAGAACCTTACAGGATCACTTCAGCAACCACCGAAACACATCCTGCATGAATTCCTGGCACTGATAATCGTCAACGCCTTCCCAGCTCGTCATGTACAACGAAACCATACCGTCGCCCATCACGATGATCTTCCCGCCGTTCTCCACCTCCATGAATGTGCCGAAGGGATGGGCATCAGGCCGGTCGTTGAAGCAAAACGGGGTGCCACCGGTGACCGTCCTCGCGCCGTGATAAGAGATCTTCAAGCTCTTATCGGTAATGAGGCCTGCTCTGGTGTGACCGCCCGCCAGCGAATCGGGACTCTCGCCACCGAACTGTATGCCGAACGAACGGATAAGGTCGTTCACATTGGTCTGCTCCAGGGTCGACCACATGTCCTGATCCATCACCAGGAAGAGCGAACCGCCGCTGCCGACGTGTTTCGATATGACGCTGACCTCACCGGGTGTGTACTTCGCCGAAGGAGTATGGATGAACAGCAGGTCGCATTCTTCCAGGTCTTTGGGTTTTATTTCTTCTTTCAGGTAGGACAAGCTCGCGTCTACAGAGGTGGCGGTCTCTACAAACTCTCCCGTCATGTATTTCACTCGTTCGATCACTTTCACGTCCATTCCTGCCATATCTGCGGGGTCGTGCCAGAATCTCTGCTGGTGCGCAACGTCCATACAGATGCGGTATTTAGCCGGTGTGGGGGTTTGAGCATTTGCGCAGATGCCTGCCCAAAGACTGAAAACGAGAGTGAAGAGTTTGATTGGTCTCATTTCAGGATTCCTTTCGCGCAGCGTACGCGGGACGCCAGGCCGCGACCAAAGCTTTGTCACAGGCGACGGAATACTGTAATGAGCGGCTGCTACGGCGATGTGGACACCGGAGACGATAGAAGCCGTCGGCGACACCTGCGATGACGCCGACAATCGAGGCAGGACATTCCCTGTCTCGCAGACAACGAGGACGGCTCCGTCAACCAGGATCGGCTGAGGCCAGCGACCGCCGGGTTCGGTGCGGCAACCGATGCCCTGCCGCTCCGCTCAGTGCAGTTGCAGTTCCGATTCTCGTTCTAGCGGACCGCGGCCTCCGGCCGCGCTCCCCGACGCTCACTTGCGAGCCCGGAAACTTGACTCAGATGTGAATTCCGGAGTCGAAAGGACAAGGACTGGCGAAGACGTGGAATTTCGTGCACCCTGTTACGTATTACGAGGGTCATGGGGACGAACCCTATGCACGTCACTCCGTCACGCGACGAGCAGGGCCGCGGCCGGTTCTCCAGCGGTCCGGCGGTGGAATTCATCTTCGGCCGCCGCGCCGGCGATCGCGCATGGCGTGAGATTCAAGGCGCCACGACCAGCATCATCGTCGTCTCGCCGTTCCTCACCAGAGAGCTCGTCGAGCAGCTCGAGCCGCGGCATCAGGCGGGCGTTCGGATCACCCTCATCGCGAGCGATGCGATCTGCGAGCAGCCTGCCCTGGCGGCCACTTTGCTCCGGCAGGACCGGCACGTCCGGCCAGGCGTGCAGCGTTGGCGAGCCACTGTCGCGTGTGTGAGCCTCTTCGTCGGCGTGCTGTGCACCGCCTGGCTCAGCGTCGCGCAGGGAGTCTCGGCTCTGGCGCCCGTCCTGGAGTTGAGCGGCGGCATTCTGCTCGCAGCCGCAGGACTCGCGTACGCGGCGTACCTACACCCGTACCGCTACGAGTATCACTGGCGCTTCGCGGCGCAGCGGACGATCGCCGCACGTTCGGAGGGTGATCCGTCTTTCACGCCCATGCTGCACGCGAAGCTCTATGTGATCGACGAAGCCGTCGCGTACGTTGGGTCGGCGAACTTCACGAAGTCAGGCTTCTTTCTCAACGTGGAGGCCCTGGTCCGCATGACGGATCCGGTCGTCGTGCGCCAGATCGCCGACGCGGCACAAGGCCTGCTCACCGACAACAGTCTCCGCGAACTGGGACCAGAGGAGATCGGCCGGCGGCTCTGGGACCATCGCGGCCGCTGGCGGCCAGTCTCCGCGGCCTACGACAACGAACGACGACGACGGGCTGGGCGCTTCAGGCCGCAGTTGCGCTGGCGCTGACGAGCGGTCCACGCATTTGTCACGGTCGGGTCGGGCAACCTGCTTGAGCTGGCGTTCACAGGAGTGAGAGGTTAGAGGCAGCTGGCGAACTGGCGTGAGCCGCGAGCGCGAAGTCGACCACGCTCCAACTGCATCTTCAGGCCGTCGTGCTCCCAGACGTACTCGTCCCAGACGGCCGCGTACGGAACGACTGACTCGTTCCAGAACGTACGCACAAGCGGCTGGTTGAACAGGAGGAGTGGGTGCTCCTGAGCGATGCGCGCCTTGATCACGATTTCGGCCCGTGTGCAGCGATCCCGGCCGCCATCGAGTGCTTGTACGGCGCCATCATTTCCGAGAGCGTCAGGTCGTAGACGGCTCGACCGACGATGGCCATACCGAACTCGCGCATGTGCGTGGCGACTTCACTTGTATCCGGGTGCATTGCGGCGCGATGGGCTGAAGTCGCGGTTCGCGACTCGCGGATCTGCCGCTTGTCTTAAACGGCGGCCTCACCCGCACCACACTTTCTGGTGTGGCCCTCCGCGTGGCACCCCATATGCTATGTTGAGCACCTGATATGGGCGTAGTTCGCGCGTTCCGCCGTCCCGAGCCACAGCCGGAGCCTGAGCCCGTCAAGCCCCCGCTGAAGTGGGCGGGCGGCAAGCGCTGGCAGCTCCCCGAACTCGTGCCGTACTGGTTGCCGCACTCGTCGCGCCGGCTTGTCGAGCCATTCTGCGGCGGGCTGGCCGTCGCCACGGGCCTGGTGCCGGACCGGGCATTGCTCAATGACGTCAATCCGCACGTCATCAACTTTTACCAATGGCTCAAGAAGGGCCTGCCCGGCGACGTCGAGATGGTGAACGACTCCCGCGCGTACTACCGCGGGCGCGAACGGTTCAACGACCTGCTCTCGACAGGCAAGAGCCAGACCGCCGAGGCCGCCACGCTCTTCTACTACCTGAACCGCACCGGCTACAACGGCCTCTGCCGCTTCAACAGCAAGGGCGGCTTCAACGTGCCGTTTGGCAAGTACAGGACCATCAACTACCGGACGGAGTTCGCGGAGTACCGCGAGGCTTTCCGCGGGTGGATGTTCACGTGCATGGACTTCGAGCAGCTTGAGATCGAGCCGTCCGACTTCGTGTACGCCGACCCGCCGTACGATGTCCCGTTCACGCAGTACTCGAAGGGCGGCTTCGACTGGGACGAACAGCAGCGCGCCGCCGAGTGGCTCGCCAGGCACAAGGGGCCGGTCATCCTGTCGAACCAGGCGACACCGCGCATCGTGAAGCTGTACCGCTCACTGAAGTTCAACCTAGAGTTCCTCAATGCGCCCCGGCGCATCAGCTGCACCGGCGATCGTACGCCGGCACCGGAAGTGCTCGCCACCCGTAACCTGCGATGAGCCCTGGCAACACGCGCACGGGTGGCGTGTTGGAAGACATGGTGCTGCCCGCACTGCGCCACGGCGGCTGGGCGTTCAAGGTTCAGGAGCGCATCGGCAAGAGGCTCGGTCTCGGGGCGCACAAGGTTGACGTCGTCGCCGAAAGAGACGGGCGCACTGTGCTTGTCTCGATGAAGTGGCAGCAGGTGTCCGGCACGGCTGAGCAGAAGGTGCCGTTCGAGGTGATCTGCCTGATGGAGGCCGTTGCCACCGGCGCCTATCAGAAGGCGTACCTCGTGCTCGGCGGCGAAGGTTGGAAGCTTCGGAAGTTCTACACCGATGGCGGGCTGCACAAGTACCTGAATCACGCCGAGTCGGTGGAAGTGATGACCCTTGAGGCGTTCGTCGCGAAGGCGAACGCCGGGAAGCTGTAGATGGCGGACGAGACGACCCAGCGAAAGGTCCATGCGTTCTTCTTGGAGAAGCTACGGACACTGGAGACCTTCACCAAGGAGGACGTGAGGAAGGCGACAGGCTGGGCGGAAACCAGTGCCGACGCGTACTGGTCCAAGCAGTTCAAGAACATCATCGAGCCGGCTGGCGACAGCACGTTCCGCATGCGCGAGCGCTTCCGTCTCTATACGGACTGGCGCAAGTTCAAGAATCTCGTCACGCAGGTAAAGACCGCGCCCGCGAGCTACGAACCGACCGTGTTCGACGAGGTCGTGGTGTACGAGTTCTACCCTCACGAAGTGTCTGGGTCAGCTTGTACAGGTAGCGCTCGTGAGCATCGTGATAGGGGTCGCCAGGTCCAGCGCCAGACATTTCCCTCGCTAACGCTCGCAGCGAGTCGGACAGTTCTAGCTTCTTGCCATGCAGCGGGTCCGGCCCAAGATTGTTGACAAAGAGCTCGCCGTACCCGGACAGCACTGGCATGAACGCTACGATGACCGGCCTGCCGCCCGCCGCGATTTGGTCGTCGGTCCAGTCCTCCTCCTCCTCTGGCGCCGGCATCGGCTGCCCCTCCATCGCTATCGCGTCGTGGAAGGCAACGGCTCTGGCGAATCGCTCGGCGAGGGCGAGCTCATCGAGTGAGGAGAGTGTACCGGCCAGGAGGCTGCGAAATGGGTAGAAGCCCTCTTGATCGCAGAGGGCGGTCCGCACACGTCTCGGTGAAATGCTCTCCATCTATTTGATGGTCAGTGCGCCACGTAGGCGACGCTACGATCTCACGCCCAAGCGAGAGTCACCGCGCAGACTGCGGTTCGAAGACGATCCGCAATCGCGTGCGCGTGGCTTCCGCGAACCGTTCCAGCGCATCCGTCGATGGCCTTACCTTCCCACCTTCGATCCGTGCGATGTAGGACTGCGAGGTCTTCATGCGCCGCGCGAGCTGTGACTGCGACAGCCCCGCGGCCGTCCGCGCCTCGATCAGTGCCCGCGCGAGGTCGAATTCCTCACTCAGGCCTTCGTAGGCGTCCTTGTAGTCGGCGTCCTTGCTCCAGCGGCGATGGAGCTCGCTGATCTTCGTCATGGCTTCAGCTCCTTGGTCCTTTGCAGCGCCAACTCGATTTCGCCGGGCGACGTCTTCTCGGTCTTTTTGACAAAGGCTCTCAGGATGACAACACGCTGCTCCCGGGCGGTGACGTAGAGGGCGCGGGCAAGCCCGGCTTTCCCCTTGAGGCGAATCTCCCAAAGCGGCCCGCGGATGTGGCGAACGTGCGGCTCCTTCACGTTCGGCAGGCCGACCGATTCGATCAGCTCTGCAATCCGAACGAGTCGCGCTCGCATGTCCGGCGGCAGCTCTGCCAGCTCGGCATCGACGGTCACGTTCAGAGTCTCGACGCTCCAGGCCACTCGAGCATCATACCAGATATGGTATCGACTGCCACGAGAAGGACCGGAAGGCTTACGCCGCCCGTCGCAGCGCCTCAACCTGCCGCAGCCACCCGTCGAGCTGGTTCCAACTCGCGAAAATGCGGCTCACCGGCTCCAACGCTGTCGATTCCGCACGATCGGAACCTCGATCCCCAAGAGTTGATCGAACCGTGCGGCGCTGCACCTCATCCGGCCACGACAGGTGCGCAACGAGCGCCGGCCCGCGTCGGTCCAGACAGCTGATCCGCACTACTCGTGGCGAAGTGCCTCAAGCGGATTCACGCGCGAGGCGCGACGGGCCGGCAGCCAAGCCGCGAGAACCGCGGCGAACGCGAGGACGGACGCGGCGATGACGAATACGCCGGGCTCGCTTGGCGTGAGGCCGAACAGGATCCCGCGGGCGAGGCCGGTCAGCATGAGAGCAACGACTGCGCCGATCACGACACCAGGCACGAGCATTCCCACGACATCCCTCAGGACGAGGCCTATCATCGACCGTGGGCTGGCACCAAGGACCATCCGCATGCCAAGCTCGTTCGTGCGCCGCGCGACCTGGAACGCCA
>WHTT01000023.1 GCA_009377605.1 Luteitalea sp. | reverse complement strand
ACCCCACCAACGAGCTAATCGGACGCGGGCCCCTCTCCAAGCGCCAGGCCTTGCGGTCCCCGGCTTTGATCGTCGCCTGTCCAAAGGCGCGATATCATGCGGTATTAGCCCTCCTTTCGGAAGGTTATCCCCCACTCAGAGGTAGGTCACCCACGCGTTACTCACCCGTTTGCCGCTCTACTCAGGGCCGAAGCCCCTTTCGCGCTCGACTTGCATGTGTTAGGCACGCCGCCAGCGTTGATTCTGAGCCAGGATCAAACTCTCATGTTTAAGACTGTCGCCGCTCCGCTCCGAGCACCCACACCGAACATCACGTCCAGTCCAGATCCTCGTGCGTCACGGACATTCCTAACGCAAGAGCTCTTCCTGCGTTCACTACGTCGTTGTTTGGTCTGTCCGCCTCCGCGCCTTGCGGCGCTTCGGCGAGACAGGCTGATTCATGACGGGCTGATGCGTCCCACCTCCGCCGCCTGCGGCGGCTTCGGCGAGACAAGTGCACGTTCTATCTAGTTTTCAAAGAACCGAGATCGTTGACGAGTCTCACCCGCCAACCGTCTGTTTCCCTTGCTCTCAGCGGCTCAGCGACCTGAGCCGACCGTCCTCAGGCGAACCTTACGAGTCTATGACTGAAAAGCCTGTCTGTCAACCACTTTCTACGTTAATTTACTCGGCTTCAATTCACTCGTCGATCCGCCATCCTCGCCGGCCGTCCTGGGCCTGTTGCGGGCTCCGCAGACTCCTCTGGCTGGCCTCGCAGGCTGGCTCCGCACTGGCGCGGCTTCCTGCATGACGAGCACCACAGTATAAAAAGCTGTTACGTCCTTGTCAAACGTGGTGGCTCTCAGTACCGGCTTCACTCTCGCTGGCTTCGCTCTTCCTCGGTCATCTGATCGTCATTCCCCGATGTGGAATGCGCTCGAGCTTGAAGGACGGCCATTCGGTGCGCCCCCACCTGAAGCACATAGCGTCCAGCTCCGGGAGGCTGCCAGCGAAGCTCCACGACCTTTTCGCCATTGATACGCACCCCTCCCTGCTTGATCTTCCGCGTCGCCTCGCTCGCCGACGCCGCCAAGCCGAGGTCGGCAATCGCCCGGCTCAAATTGACCGCCGTGCTGCCGGAAACAACCTCCAGAACGGGAAGCCCCGCGACCGCGCCCGCGTCGCCCTCCGGTTCAACCGCCGACTTCCGCCCCTGCTCGAACCACGTCTCCGCCTGTTCGGCGGCCGCAGGCGAGTGAAAGTCCGTCACGATGCGCTTGGCCAAATCCAGCTTGACCCGCTTGGGGTGCCGGCTCCCTGCCGCTACCTCACGCTTCCACGCGTGCAGCTCCGCCACCGGAAGGTCGGTCAAGAGCTCGTAATACACCCACATCAGCTCGTCCGAGATCGACATCAGCTTGCCGAACATCGTATTGGGTGACTCGTCCACGCCCACGTAGTTACCGAGGCTCTTGGACATCTTCTCCACGCCGTCCAGGCCAACGAGCAACGGCGTCGTCATCACGACCTGCGGCTCCAGACCATAGCCCGGCATGATGTCTCGACCCACGTTGAGATTGAATAGCTGGTCGGTCCCGCCTAGCTCGACGTCGGCGCGCAGCACGACCGAGTCATACCCCTGGACGAGCGGGTACAGGAACTCGTGCAAGGAAATCGGCTGCCCTGACTCGTACCGCTGCCGGAACTCACGACGTTCGAGCATCTGGGCCACGTTGTACCGCGCCGCCAGGCGAACCCACTCCTCGCTTGTCATCGCCCCGAACCAGCGGCTGTTGAAATCGACGACGGTCTTGTTCGCATCGAGCAGCTTGAACACCTGGCTCTTGTACGTCTCGGCGTTTGCGGCAATCTGCTCTGGCGTCAGCGCCGGCCGTGTCTTCGATTGGCCGGTCGGATCGCCAATGAGGCCTGTGAAGTCGCCAATGAGAAAGATCACTCGATGGCCCAGATCCTGGAAGTGCTTCATCTTCCGAAGAAGCACCGTGTGACCCAGATGCAGGTCGGGCGCGGTGGGATCGAACCCGACCTTGACGGTGAGCTGTCGTCTCTCCCGGTGTGCGCGCTCCAGCTTGTCACGGAGCTCCGCGGGGCGAACGACATCCACGCAGCCCTTGGTCAGATAAGCGATTTCCTGATCCAGCGTCATCACTCAGAGACACTATAGGACGACAGCACACTGTTACGATAGCGGTAGGCATGGCTGTCGGCGCGAGACCGGCATTTACCCGGCGCGATTGGTTGAAGACGGCCGCGGCGGCCTTGGTCGGAACCGCGGTCGGAACCGGTGCGCACGGATATTCGTTCGAACGGCTCCATCTCGGTGTCACCCGCACCCGCTTGCCGGTGTCCGGTCTGCCGCCCGCCTTGGTCGGCCTCCGTGTCGGCCTTCTTACAGACACCCATCTGAGCAGTCTGGTTCCCCATGCGCTGATCGAGCGCGCGGTGAACCTGCTGCTCAACGAGCGTCCAGACCTCATCGTGCTCGGTGGCGATTACGTGACGTGGGGCAATCGCGCGTTCGTCGACCCTGCCGCCGAAGTGCTCCGGCCACTCACCGCGCCGCAGGGGGTCTTTGCGATCCTCGGTAACCATGACGATGACCAGGACATGCCGCGCGCGTTGTCACGGGCTGGCTTCGACGTGCTGAAGGATGCGCGCACGACGGTTCGGGTCCGAGGCGAGCGCATCGACCTGCTCGGCGTGAGGTTCTGGACGCGAACGATGGCCGAGCTCGCGCGACTGCTTCGCGGCGCCAGCCCGACCACATTCCTGCTCGCCCACGACCCGCGTCGCCTGAGGCAGGCAAGCGCGCTCGGTGTGCCGCTCGTGCTATCCGGCCACACGCACGGTGGCCAGGTGGTGCTCCCGTACGTGGGTGCCCTCGCAGGCCGCAAGTTCCCGGTCCTTGCCGGCGCCGCCAGACGCGAGAACACGACGCTGTTTGTCAGTCGCGGCGTCGGCACCGTGTATGTGCCCTGTCGGATCAATTGTCCACCCGAGGTCGCCGTGCTCACGCTCGAGCGCAAGGCCGACTTCTAGGCGTCAGGGATCAGGGGTCAGGAGGGACGAGGGGCGAGGCGTTTTTTCATGCGGCTTTTCCTGGCTGTTGATCTCGACGAGGCGACTCGTGTGGCGGTGAGTGAGATCGCCGTGACGCTCCGGGCAATGCTCCATCCAGCAGTCGCCCGCAGCACGACCTGGGTGGCGGCGGCCAACCTGCACATCACGCTCCGCTTTCTCGGTGAGACGCGGGACGAAGCGGCAGCTGCGCTTCGCCTCGCCCTCGACAGGCCGGTGCGCCTGGCGCCTTTCGAGGTCAAGGTCGGCGCCGTGGGTACATTTCCCAACGCGGCCGCACCACGCATCCTCTGGGTCGGCGTTCGCCGCGGTGGCGCGTTGCTCGAGGAGCTCTACAACGAAGTGCAGGCACGCTTGACCGAGCTTGGCGTACCTCCAGAGCCACGACCCTTCCACCCGCACGTCACACTCGCACGCTTCAAGCGGGACCGGATACCGCGGCGCGCGCGGCTCCCCAACTGGGCTGCGGAAGCAAGCGAGCCAATTGCCCCGATGCTCGTGACAGAGCTCACGCTGTTTGAAAGCTGCATGTCATCGCGTGGGTCAACGTACGTGGCCCAGCTCCGCACCCCTCTGGTCAGGGGCGAAGGGCAAGGGACGAGGGGATAGAAGGGGCTGGAAGGGACTAGGGACCAGGGATGAATCGGCGGCCGTCCATGCGCCAGCCGCCGCGCAGCACCCGAGCAACGGCTTCCGGATATACACGGTGCTCCTCGACGAGAATACGTGCCGCCAGCGTCTCGGGCGTGTCATCGTCACGGACTGGAACGGCGGCCTGCAAAACGATGGGACCGGCATCGAGGTCCTGCGTCACGAAGTGCACGGTGACGCCCGACGTCTTGACGCCATGCTCCCACGCTTGGAGCTGGGCGTCCAAGCCGGCGAACGCCGGCAAGAGCGAAGGATGGATGTTGAGGACGGCGTTGGGGAAGGCGCTGATGAACTCAGGGCCCAGCAGGCGCATGAATCCCGCGAGACAGACGAGATCGACGTTGTGGCTCTCGAGCACGGCGACGAGCGCTCGATCGAATGCAGCGCGCGAGCCGAAGGTCGTGTGATCGACGACCACCGTTTCGATACCAGCCACCCGGGCACGATCGAGTCCCTGCACATGCGGTCGGTTCGAAACGACCACCTGCACGACCGCGTCGAGCCGACCGTCCACGGTCGCGTCGATGATCGCCTGCAAGTTACTGCCACGACCGGAAATCAGAACGCCGAGCCGCTTCGCCATAGGATGTCGAAAAAGAACCGGTTCCTTTCCTCAGACAACGCGTCCAATGACCCTGGCGCCGGCCTCGCCACGCGCGTGCAGCTTGGCAACGAATGATGACGCGTCGGCTTCCGCACACACCAGAATCAACCCGATTCCCATGTTGAAGGTGCGATACATCTCATCCGCAGGCACACCGCCCGCCGCCTGCAGCCATTGGAACAAGGCGGGAACCTCCCACGCCGCGCGATCCACCTCTGCGGAGGTGCCTTCCGGCAACGCGCGCGGCAGGTTGTCGGTGATGCCGCCCCCGGTGATGTGCGCCATGGCCTTGATGACACCCGTTTCTAGCAGCGGCGCCACGACGGGCAGATACGTGCGGTGAGGAACGAGCAGGGCGCTGCCGACGTCCATGCCGACCTCGGGCACGTAGGTGTCGGCCGTCAGGGCGAGCTGCTCGAACACGATTCGACGGGCCAGCGAGTACCCGTTCGTGTGTAGGCCGCTCGACGGCAAGCCAATCAGCAAATCGCCAGGCGCAACGGTCCGTCCGTCGATGATGCGCGCGCGGTCGACGACGCCGACGATGAAGCCGGCGAGGTCGTACTCCTCATCCACGTAGAAGCCTGGCATCTCAGCCGTCTCGCCGCCGAGGAGCGCGCATCCGTTGTCCCGGCATGCACGCGCCAACCCGCTGACGACGCTGGCCGCCACATCGGGCGAGAGCCGGCCAGTCGCCAGGTAATCGAGAAAGAAAAGTGGCCGCGCTCCCTGAACGAGGATGTCGTTCACGCAGTGGTTGACGAGATCCTCACCAATCGTATCGTGCCGGCTGGTGAGAAACGCGAGCTTCAGCTTCGTGCCCACACCATCCGCGCTCGCCACGAGGACTGGATCCTCGCAATCGATACCGCGCAGATGGAACAGGCCGCCGAACGCGCCAATGTCCGATAGAACGTGCGGCGTGAAGGTACCGCGCGCCAGCTCCCTTACGCGGCGCACAACCTCAGTACCGGCCTCGATATCGACACCTGCGTCCTTGTAGTCCATGAATGCTTGTCACTGAGTAGTGGCCAGTGATCAGTGGTCAGCCGATCTGCCAACGTTCGGGGGCTAGCGGCGAGCCCCCGCGGGCATTCGACGTGAGCCCCCGAACGCTGGTACATCGGCTGATCACTGGCCACCGGCCACTGATCACTACTCATCGTCAGAACTCTAGCGCGCCGATGAGTGTTTGCGCGGTCTTCCGCTCCGCGGAGCTTTCCGGCGACGACCAGAAGGTGCGACGAACGGTCGCATAGAATCGCTCCTCCGCGTAATCCTCTTCCAACATATCGAACGCTTCGCGGAGCACGTCAATCGAGCCGGCGGCCTGTTTGGCCTGCGATAGATAGCCCAGCACCGTTTGCGGGTTGCGTAGCGCCACGCTGCCCACGGCGAGCACCAGCGGCGCGCGCACAGGATCTCTTGTGGGAACGACGGTCTCGAACAACAGCTGCAACGCCTCGGTGTGGTCGGTGATGGCGAGCTCCGCCAGGCTGTCGGCCGTCGCACGCAGGAGGGGTTGGAACCCGACTTCCTTCGAGGCGAAGCGCAGGGTCTCGGCGAGAAAGGACTGGTGCGATTGGCAGTTCACGCCCAACATACAGATCGCCGCCGCGATCGCTGGCTGTTGCTCGCGCGGCGCGGTGCGCTGCAGCCGCGCAAACGTATCCAGCGCGCGTTTGTCGCCAATCCGTCCGAGCGCCAACACCGCATCGTCCTGCAGCGGCCCCTCGAGCTGAGCGATCTTGAGCAACTCGGGTAAGGCATACGCGGCCTTGTGGTCGCCCAGGGCTTCGATCACGCCACTGCGGAAATAGTCTTGCCCGCTCATGACCTCACGCTTCAACGTGGCCTGAACCGTCGGATCTCCCCCGTGCGCCGCCAACGCACGCGTCAGTGGGGGCCGGACGAACTCCGAGGTCTCCTTCTTCAGGGCGGCAACGAAGCGAGGCGCAAGCGCCGGGTCGGGATGTTCTTCGAAGTAGCGATACGCCACCTCGCGAAGGCGATCGTTCTCGTCGGTCAGCACAGCCGCCATCAAGTCCCGGCTCTTGGGATCGTTCAAGCCCGCGAGCAGCACGAGCGCCCGGAAGCGCACGTAGCCGTCCTTGTGCGACCGCGCCGCGTTGGTGAGCATGGGCACGGTTTTCTCGGCGGGTGCACGGCGGACGAGGCTCGACGCGTCCGTCCGGATCTCGTAATCGAGATCGCCGAGCCGGTCGACGGCGGCTTCCAGGTCCCGGGCCGCGGGCGCTTTGTCTGCTGGCTTGGCTTGCGGTGTTGGGGGCTGCGCCGTCGCGGTGCCTGCCGCAAACAACGCGGCACTGAGCACGACCCGCGACAGGACGCGAGTTCGTCCGTCATACACGTGCATGTGGGCACCTCCTTGCGGTCCTTGGTCCTTGGCCCTTGGCCCTTGGCCCTTGGTACGCCTTGGCATCGGGGCAATAGGCGCACCAAGAACCAGGAACCAAGAACCCATAGCTACCGATCCAGCTTGAGGACGAGCTGCAGGTAGGCTTCATGGTCGCGCGGGAACTCGACCGGATACTCTCCCGTGTAGCAGGAGGTGCAGTATGCAGGCTTGTCGGGCGCGACGGCCTGCAGCAGGCCGTCGAGGCTGAGATAGGCCAGGCTGTCCGCTTCGATGTACGTGCGGATTTCTTCCAGCGAATGGGTCGCGGCGATCAGCTCGGCCCGCCGCGGGGTGTCGACGCCGTAGAAGCATGGCGAGATGGTAGGTGGGCAGCTAATACGCATGTGCACCTCTCGCGCGCCGGCCGCGCGAACCATCTTGACGATCTTCCGGCTCGTGGTGCCACGGACAATGGAGTCGTCGACGAGCACCACACGCTGCCCCTGGAGAATGCTTCGCACCGGGTTGAGCTTGACGCGGACACCGAAGTGCCGGATCGACTGCTGGGGCTCGATGAACGTTCGGCCGACGTAGTGGTTCCGGATCAGCCCCATTCGCATCGGCAGCCCAGACATCTCGGCGTAGCCGATCCCTGCGCAGACTCCGGAGTCGGGAATGGGCACGACCACGTCGGCGTCCACCTGGGCCTCTTGAGCAAGCAGCCGGCCGAGCTCCGTCCGCACTTCATTGACGCTGCGTCCGAACACCTGACTATCGGGCCTCGAGAAGTAGACGTGCTCGAAGATGCAGTGGGCGGCACGCGCCGGCGGGAAAGGGTGATACGAGCGCACCCCTTCATTCGTGAACACGAGCACCTCGCCCGGCTCGACGTCGCGCACATAGCGGGCACCGATGAGATCCAGCGCACACGTCTCCGAACAAGCAATCCACGCGTCGCCAAGCCGGCCCAGGGCCAGGGGTCGGAAGCCGTGGGGATCACGCGCGACAAGCATCCGATCCTTGGCAAGGAGCAACAACGAGAATGCGCCACGCACCTGTCTGAGCGAATCGATGACGGCGTCGTCGATGGTCCCCTTCTTCGATCGAGCATACAAATGGAGGATGACCTCCGTGTCGCTGCTCGTCTGGAAGATCGCGCCCTCTTTCACGAGCTCGTCGCGTCGCTCACTCGCATTCACGAGGTTACCGTTGTGGCACACGGCGATTTGGCCGTGCACGCACTCGATGAGGAGCGGTTGCGCATTGGCGAGGCCGCTCGCGCCAGCGGTCGAATAGCGCGTGTGCCCGATGGCGCTCGTCCCGTCGATCTCGCGTAGCACGCCTTCGGTGAAGATGTCCGCGACATACCCCATTCCACGCGTGACGCGGACGGCATCGCCATCCGCCGCGGCGATGCCGGCGCTCTCCTGACCGCGGTGCTGGAGCGCGTAGAGACCTAGATAGGTGAGGTTGGCCGCCTCGGTATGACCGAAGATGCCGAAGATGCCGCATTCTTCCTTGAGCTTGTCCATCGTCTCCTGATGGCGGGGCTGATAAAGTCCCGCCCGACCCAATCACGGAGGATCTAAGCGGCGCGCGAGTCGAGCAGTCGCGCTAGCGCCGTGGTCCAGATCATCTCCACGTCACGGAGCGGCTCGTCGATTACCGTGCGGCCGTCGAGGACGATACGCACACGATCGCCGCCGGTGTAGCCGATGAGGCGGGCCGGCACACCTACACTTTCGGCGCGATCGAGAAACGCCCGCTCGTCTTCTTGGCGAACCGCCACGAGGAGGCGACCGGCAGCCTCACCGAAGAGGATGCTGTGCTCGAGGGGGACCAGCGTGTCATCCTTTGCCGCCGATCCACTTCCCGACCTGTCGCTGTCCAGCGCCCCTAGATCAATGTTCACACCAATATCGCCGTTCTCAAAGCAGCATTCGGCGAGCGTCACCGCCAAGCCACCCTCGGCAAGGTCGTGCGCCGAACGGACGAGGCTGTCTCGAATCGCCGCTGGTAACAAATGATGCAGCGCGCGCTCGGCCTCCAGGTCGCAGGCTGGCGGGGTGCCGCGAACCTGGCCGTGGATCACCTGGAGATATTCACTGCCACCGATCTCGGCTGAAAGCGTGTGCGCGCCGACGAGCACGACGGTCAAGCCCGGCTCAGGAAACGCTCGGCTCGCGATCTTCGAGGCATCTTCGATCAGTCCCACGGCACCCACAACCGTCGTCGGGTAGATCGGCCGTCCCTCCGTCTCGTTGTAGAGACTGACGTTTCCTCCCGTTATAGGAATCTCGAGCGCACGGCAGGCTTCCGACAAGCCTTCAATGGCCTCGACGAGCTGCCACATGATGTCCGGCCGCTCAGGATTGCCAAAGTTGAGGTTGTTCGTCGCACCGAGCGGGACACCGCCGGCGCAGGCGACATTGCGCGCAGCCTCCGCAACCGCCAGGATGGCGCCGCGGCGAGGATTCAACTGGCCGTAGCGTCCGTTGCCATCGAGCGACATGGCCAGAGCGCGGCTGGTGCCCTTCACTCGCACGACGCCAGTGCCCATCCCCGGCAAGACCAGCGTGTTCGTGCGGACCATGTGGTCGTATTGCCGGAAGATCCACCGCTTGCCCGCGATCGTGGGCGATGCGAGCAGAGAGAGGAGAACGTCCCGGGACGCAGGAGCCGGCTTCAGATGCTCTGGCCGCAGCGCTTGCGCCGCGTCGAAGTGCTCCGGCTTCACAGATGGTCGGTCGTAGAGAGGAGCCTCATCGGCCAACGCTGCAGCGGGAATCTCCGCGACCGGCGTGCCTTGGTGCCGGATACGCACGACGCCGTCACCCGTCACCTCACCAATCTGGCAGGCGTGCAGATCCCATTTCTCGAAGATCTGCTCGACGTCCGCCTCGCGGCCCTTCTTGACGACGAAGAGCATGCGCTCCTGCGACTCGGAGAGCATGATCTCATACGGTGTCATCCCGGCTTCGCGTTGAGGAACCGACGTCACCTCGACGTCCATGCCCGTGCGAGCCCTCGCGCTCATCTCAGAGGTCGCGCAGGTGAGACCGGCCGCTCCCATGTCCTGCAGACCGACGAGCGCGTCGCCGCGTAGCACTTCGAGGCAGGCCTCGAGCAGGAGCTTCTCCATGAAGGGATCACCCACCTGCACGTTCGGGCGCTTGGCAGACGCTTGCTCGTCGAACTCCGCTGAAGCCATGGTCGCGCCGTGAATACCGTCGCGTCCCGTCTTCGCGCCAACGTAGTAGACCGGATTGCCAACGCCCTCGGCGCGCCCCTTCACGAGATGCGCCGTCGGCGCGATGCCCAGACAGAACACATTGACCAGCGGATTGCCGGCGTAGCAAGGATCGAAGACGGCTTCGCCACCCACCACTGGAATACCGATGCTATTGCCATACCCGGCGATGCCGGCCACCACGCCTCCCACGATGTGACGCGTGAGTGGCATATCGAGCGTGCCGAAGCGCAGCGAATCCATCAACGCAATGGGCCGTGCGCCCATGGTGAAGATGTCGCGGATGATGCCGCCCACGCCGGTCGCCGCACCTTGATACGGCTCGATGAACGACGGGTGGTTGTGCGACTCGATCTTGAACACCGCGGCAAGCCCATCGCCGATATCGACCGCGCCAGCATTCTCGCCAGGGCCTTGCAGCACATGCGGTCCCGTTGTCGGGAGCCTCTTCAGGTGGATGCGCGAGCTCTTGTAGCTGCAGTGCTCCGACCACATGACCGAGAACATGCCGAGCTCGGTGAGGCTCGGCTCGCGGCCCAGAATCGTGACAATGCGATCGTATTCGTCACGCGTGAGGCCGTGTTGTTCCAGCAGGGTAGTGGTCATCGGAAATCGGGAGCGCGCCCGACCTAAAGGTCGGGCCTACACCTTCGATTGAGGCACGGTCCACATGTAGGCCCGACCTTTAGGTCGGGCGCGGGCGCTGCTCGAGCCCGCCGGCCCTAAAGGCCCACCCTACCGTCTCTGCAGTGTTTGCGCCTGTACGAATTGTTGCGACCACGGAATCCAAGATCAGGCGGCCGTCCACGCTGCCCAGCAGCGACTCGCATGCGCGCTCGGGATGCGGCATCAGCGCCACCACATTGCGCGCCTCGTTACAGATGCCTGCGATGTTGTCGAGAGAGCCGTTTGGATTGCCGTCTGGCGTTGGCTCACCTTCCGCGTTCACGTAACGGAAGACGACCTGCCCGTTCCTCTCCAGCCGTTCCAGGACGTCTGTTGGCGCATAGAAGTTGCCGTCGCCGTGCGCAATGGGAAGCGTCAGCAGCTGACCCGCCTGGCACAGGTTGGTAAACGGTGTGTCGGCTCGCTCGACACGGACCCGCACTGCCTCACAGCGAAACTTGAGGCTCCGATTCCGCAGCATCGCCCCGTCCAGCAATCCTGCCTCTTGCAGGATCTGAAATCCGTTGCAGATGCCCAGCACCGGCCCGCCCTCGGCGGCAAACCGAGCGACCACCTGCATGATCGGCGAGAACCTCGCCACGGCGCCGGTGCGCAGGTAATCGCCGTACGAAAATCCTCCGGGTAGGATCACCGCGTCCGCCCCCTTCAGGCTCGTCTCCTTGTGCCACAAGAAATCGGTATCGTGGCCCAGCACGTGCTTGACGGCATGATACGCATCGTGATCGCAGTTCGAGCCTGGGAAGACGACGACGGCGAACTTCATGGCTGCACTTCCACGCGATAACTCTCGATCACCGGATTCGCGAGCAGGCGGTCGGCAATCTCTTCCACCTGTCGCTGCGCCTCCCCGGTGGACTCTGCCCGGACAGTCAGCTCGAAGTACTTTCCCTGGCGGACGTCTTCGACGCCACCGTAGCCCATCGAGTGCAGCGCTTCGGCGATCGTCGTGCCCTGCGGATCGAAGACGGACGGCTTGAGCGTGACAAAGACCTTCGCCCTGACAGTGGGTGCGGCGGCAGCGGCGTCACTCATGGCAATCTCTCACGGAACGGCGCCAGCGGGCGCGACCGTCGGCTCCCCGACGAGGCCGAACACTCGATCGACAATCGTATCGACGTGACGCAGCTGCTGATCGAGATCGAACGCCTTGTCGATCTCGTCGCTGGCCAGCACGCGCCTCACGTCCGGATCGTCCAGCAACAGGGCCTTGAGCTCTCGTTGGTCCTCGTACGATCGCAGCGCACAGCGCTGGACCCACAGGTAGGCTTGCTCGCGCGCCACGCCTCGTCTTGCAAGCTCCAGGAGCACCTGGCCCGAGAACACGACACCACGTGAGCGGCGCAGGTTCTCGAGCATGCGCTCCGGATGCACGACCATGCCGGCCACGATCCCCGTGAAGCGGCGGAGCATGTGATCCAGCGCAATGAAGCTATCGGGGAGGATGACACGCTCGACCGACGAATGCGAGATGTCGCGCTCGTGCCAGAGCGCCACGTTCTCGAGCGCAGCCATGGCGTTCGCACGGACGACGCGCGCGAGCCCGCAGATCTGCTCACAGCCGACGGGATTGCGCTTGTGCGGCATCGCCGACGAGCCCTTCTGTCCGCGTGCAAACGGCTCTTCGACCTCGCCAATCTCGGTCTTCTGCAAGCCACGTATCTCGAGGGCGAACTTCTCGAGCGAGGCCGCCGTAATCGCCAGCGCCGCGAGCAACTCCGCGTGCCGATCGCGCTGGACGATTTGTGATGACACAGGCGCCGCCGCCAGGCCGAGCTTCCGGCAGACATCGGCCTCGATCGAGGGCGGGAGGTGCGCAAACGTCCCGACGGCCCCCGAGACCTTCCCGACACTGACGGTTTCACGCGCGCGAACCAGCCGCGTCCGATCGCGCTGTAGCTCCGCGTACCACAGCGCGAGCTTCAAGCCGAAGGTCATGGGCTCGGCATGCACGCCGTGCGTGCGGCCGATCATTGGCGTTCGCCGGTGCTCGTCCGCTCGGCTCCGAATGGCAGCCGCCAGGGCGTCGATGTTCTCGAGGAGGAGATTGCACGCGTCACGCATCTGCACGGCCAGCGCCGTGTCCACGACGTCGGAGGAGGTCAAGCCGAAGTGCAGCCAGCGCGCGGACGGCCCGACGCGCTCGGCAACCGCCGTGGTGAACGCAATGACGTCGTGCTGTGTGGTTTGTTCGATGGCGTCGATGCGTGCGATATCGAACGCGCCGCGCTCTCGAATGTCTCGTGCGGCCTCGGCGGGCACGATTCCGGCGTCCGCCATCGCTTCGGCTGCGGCCGTCTCGACCCGCAGCCAGGTCTCGAAGCGCCGCTGGTCGCTCCAGAGGCGCCCCATAGCAGGGTGCGTGTACCGAGGAATCATCCGGTAATAGCCCTATCCGTCACTGACAATCACTCGAGATCCAATCTCTCCTTCTCCACAGGGACGCCCTCGTCTGGGCCGAGCAGGGTCACACCGAGCGAGCCATTCGAGAAGAGATCCGCCGCCACACGTTGAATGTCCGCGATGGTGACTGCCTCGATGCCCTCGAGCACCTCATCGATCGTGTACGCCCGATCGAAGTAGATCTCCTGACGCGCCAAATGCGTCATCCGGCTCGACGTGCTCTCGAGGCTCAACATCAGACTCCCCTTGAGATGATCCTTCGCACGCCGCAGCTCGTCGCTCGACACCGGCTCGCGCCGTAAGCTGCGTAGCTCTTCGACCACGAGGTCGAGCACCTCCGGCACCGTGTCGTTGGCGCAACCAGCATAGATCGTCAAGAGGCCGGCATCGCGATACGCGCTCAAGCCGCTGAAAACCGAGTAAGCCAGGCCACGCTTTTCGCGAATGTTCTGAAAGAGCCGCGAGCTCATCGATCCGCCGAGCACGATGTTCAGCAAATAGCAGACGAACCGATCGTCGTGCACCTGAGGATATCCGATAGTCCCGACGCAAACGTGGCTCTGCTCGAGCTCCTTCTGGCGGGCAACCAGCTGTGGGGCGATTGTAGGAGCTCCGTCGTTCCAGGTATAGCCCTCCGCGCGAAGGTCGTCGAACGCGCGCTCGACCAGATCGCGGATGACCTCGTGGCGAAGGTTGCCGGCCGCTGCCAGAATGAGATTGCGCCCGACGTACGCGCCCTCGAAATAGCTCCGCAACACATCCGGGTCGAAGCCTTCCACCGTCTCACGCGTGCCGAGAATGGGCCGCCCCAGCGGGTGTCCCGCCCAATAGTGCTGGGTGAAGAGCTCATGGACGAGGTCGTCGGGCGTGTCCTCGACCATCTTGATCTCTTCGAGAATCACCCGCTTCTCGCGCTCGACATCTTCCCGCGCAAACGCCGGGTTGCGAATGATGTCCGCCAAGATATCGAACGCCCGCGGAACGTGCTCGTCGAGCACCTTGATGTAGTAGCCCGCGTACTCCTTCGACGTGAAGGCATCGAGGTGCCCACCCATCGAATCAAGCTCCTGTGCGATATCCTGCGCGCTGCGATGGTCGGTCCCCTTGAACAGCATGTGCTCGATGAAGTGGGCGATCCCGCTCTGCGCCTCTTCTTCGTGCCGCGAGCCACGCGTCAACCACACGCCCATGCTCACTGAGCGCACGTGTGGCATGGCCTCGGTGATCAACTCCAGGCCGTTGGCGAGAGTTTCACGAACTATCATGGTGAGTTAACACAAGAGAGCACAAATCGCTTCACGACGCGTGGTGCCAACAAGCGCCAGACGTGTTCTCGTCTTGCATTGAGGGTTGTTCGACAACCTCTGAATCGATAGCGCAGGCCCAGGCTGGCCACCACTTCAGCCCCGCAAAAGATGATCATAGCACGCAGGTTCCCGCAGCACTGGCCGAGCTTTACAGCAGAGCTTCATGCAACCAGCGCCCCTTCCATCGAAAGATGCTATCGTACAGCCATGGGCGCGTGACGGGGTAAGTTGTTGAGAGAACGTGAGATGACGCACTCGAAGGACGGACGGACCGACGTGGCGGAACTGGAGCTTCCACAGCTGGAGGCGCTCCTATCTGCGCTCGGTGTCGCGCCGTTCCACGCGCGTCAACTCTACCGGTGGGTGTACCGCAAAGGCGTGACCGACTTCGCGGATATGACGGACCTGTCACGAACGCTACGGACGCAGCTCTCGGCAGCTTGCTACGTGTCGACCCCTCATGTCATCAGAACCGAGGTGTCGGTGGACGGCACGACGAAGTTCCTGTTACGACTGGTCGACGGCCGAGATATTGAAGCGGTTTACATCCCGGACACACCGTCACAGACGTTTTGTATCTCGACGCAGGCGGGCTGCGCGATGCGATGCGCGTTCTGCCTGACTGGGAAGATGGGGCTCGTCCGCCATTTGAGCGCCGGCGAGATTGCGGGCCAAGCGCGCGTGCTCGCGCGCGAGCTCGGCATGTTGGAGCGCGCGTTCAACATCGTCTTGATGGGCATGGGAGAGCCGCTCCACAACTACGACCACACAATGAAGGCGCTCCGGATGCTCTCAGCCAGGGAGGGCTTGGCCGTTCCCCCACGACGCGTCACGCTCTCGACCGTCGGGCTCGTGCCGGCAATCGAGCGGCTCGCCTCGGAGCCCCTGATACCGAATCTCGCAATCTCGCTCCACGCAACGACTGAGGCACAGCGGAGCGAGCTCGTTCCGATCAACGACAAATATTCGCTGGCCTCGCTCGTGGAGGCCTGCAAACGGCTGCCGCTCGGCCGGCGGCGGCGGATTACGTTCGAGTACGTGCTGCTGGAAGGCGTCAACGACACAACCGACGATGCGCGGCGCCTCGGGACGCTCGTCAGCAGCCTCGAGGCAAAGGTCAATCTGCTGCCGCTCAACGAAGCGCCGGGGATTCCGTTCTGCCGACCATCCGAAGCGCGTGTCGACGCGTTCGCGCGGACGCTCGCCGCCCGCGGGGTCACAGTCTCCGTACGGAAAAGCCGCGGTCGAGACATTCGCGCGGCATGCGGTCAGCTCATCGTCGAAGGCCAGCGCCGCTCGCCCGGCCAGCGCCTCGCGGCGCACATCGGTGCCAACCAGTAGCGAGCGAAAGACAGGAAGAACACGAAGGACACTCACCACGAAGAACACGAAGGGCACGAAGAAATCAATTGGTTTTCTTCGTGATCTTCGTGTCCTTCGTGGTGGATCCTTCGTGACCTTCCTGGTGCATCTTCGTACCTTCGTGGTTACGTCCCTGCGAGCGCCTTCCTCCCAATGTCTCGACGCCACTGCATTCCTGGAAACGAGATCTGACCCACACCCTCGTACACCTGCTGAATGGCGGTGCTGAAATCTGGCCCTCCGGCGACCACCGTCAGCACTCGGCCGCCGGCCGTGACGATGCGGCCGCCGGCGTGACGTGTGCCGGCGTGAAACACCAGGATGTCGCCCGGTGGGTATTCCACGCCTGAGATTGGCAGTCCAACCTCGGCTTGGCCCGGGTAGCCACGGGACGCCAGGACCACGCCAACCTGGACGCCGGATTTGACCGGAACAGCGGTAGCGCTCAACTCGCCGGCTGCGGCGTCGCGCATCAGGGGCGCGAGGTCCGCCTCCATCAGCGGCAGGATCACCTGAGCCTCCGGGTCACCAAGACGCACGTTGAACTCGACGACCTTCGGCCCTTCTGCGGTCAGCATCAGTCCACAGTAGAGCACGCCCCGAAACGGCGTTCCCTCGTGCGCCATCCCCTCGACGACGCGCCGGACAATGGTGCGCGTGACAGTGCCCTGAACCTCCTCTGTGACCAGGGGACTCGGCGCGAAGGCACCCATCCCGCCGGTGTTGGGCCCGCGATCGTGGTCGAAGAGCCGCTTGTGGTCCTGCGCGGCAACCAGCGGCAGCGCACGCTCGCCATCGCACAGGGCAAAACAGGACACTTCGGTCCCGCTCAGAAACTCCTCGACAACCAGCGTGCGGCCCGCTTCACCGAACTGGTGGCTGACCATCGCGGCAGCGATGGCGACACGGGCCGTCTCATGGTCGGTCGCGATGGTCACCCCCTTGCCCGCGGCAAGACCGTCGGCTTTGATGGCGACCGGGAGACCGAGCTCGGCGACGGCGTCGTTGGCCTCGCCCGGCTTGCGGCAGATAATGCCGCGAGCGGTCGGGATACCGTGGCGCATCATGAACTGCTTGGCAAAGGCCTTGCTTGTCTCGAGCCGCGCCGCGCTCTGTGTCGGCCCGAACAGAGGCAGCCCCGCTGTCGCAAACGCGTCGGCGATGCCCCGTTCGAGCGGCTGCTCGGGACCGACGACGGTGAGGTCGATCCGCTCGCGCCGCGCAAGCTCGACCAGGGCAGGGACCGCCATCGAATCAATGGCTTGGCAGCTGGCGATGTCTTCGATCCCGGGGTTGCCGGGCGCGCAGATGACGCGCTCGACCGATGTCTCTCGAGCGAGCTTCCACACCAGGGCGTGCTCGCGCGCACCGCTTCCAACAACGAGGACTTTCATGGCTTGACGTCGGGACGAGGTCCGCGGCCTCCAGGACAGAGGCCGAACCGAGGCCGCGCCGGTCTACGGTCGAGATTACCGGCCGCCCTCCTGCGTGTGGTAGCCTAGCATGTTCACCGGGCACGCGTGGGGCGTGTCCGGACGCCGCAGCCTCGGAGGGGGGTGACGTCTCGCGTGGCTGAAGTCAAGGTTCAAGACGGTGAGTCGATCGAGAGCGCCTTGCGGCGCTTCAAGCGCAAGGTGCAGCAGGAAGACATCATCAAGGACATCAAGAAGCACTCCTTCTATTTGAAGCCTGGCGACAAGCGCCGGGCCAAGCAGGCTCTTGCGCGCAAGCGCAGTCGTAAGAAGCAGCGCCGGGAGTCGGAGTAAGGTTCGAGGTTCGAGGTTCGAGGTTCAAGGTTGGGGGAGGTCGGGAGTCGAAGGTTCGAGGTCAGAGGTTCGAGGTTTGAAGTGGAAGGGGTCAACGGTTGGGGCCGACGGCGGCTGGCCGGGTAGGAGGCTCGAGGTTCAAGGATGGAGGTCCGAGGTTGGAGTCGAACCTTAACCTCGCGACGCGCGGCGCTTCTGCCCGGACGCAAGTCGGCTAAGCCACCGAAGCTGCGTCCTGCCACGACCTCGAACCTTGAACCTCGAACCTTGAACCTTCACCCGCCTTCGTGCTAGTTTCGGCTGCCTGAGGGATGGCCCCTGGCTCTCGACCCCCTTGTTTCTAAGTCGTTTGGGCACAACCGAATGCGCCGCAGGAGTGCGATGTCATGCAGATTGATCAGCGCGTCGTGGACGACGTGACGATTCTGGATTTGAAGGGCAAGATGACGCTTGGCGAGGGGGACGAGCTCCTGAAGGACAAGGTTCACAGCCTGTTGAATCAGGGGCAGAAGAAGATCCTCCTCAACCTCGCCGACGTGCCGTACATCGACAGCGCCGGCCTCGGGGAGATCGTCCGGGCCTACACGACCGTGAGCCGGCAGGGGGGCAAGATGAAGCTCCTGCATGTCACCAAGCGCATCGAGGACTTGCTCTCCATTACGAAGCTTCTCACGGTATTCGATACGTTCGACGCCGAGCAGGACGCGGTCCGCAGTTTCGCGTGATTGGGGCGACGGCGAGCGAGACCCGCACGCGCCACGTCAACCATGTCTTCATCAAGCGGAGTGGACGAGCGCAGTGGGCTCGTCTCCGCGTTGGTGTATTCGCTTCGGCCCGGGCAGTGGACGAAGAACCTGATTGTCTTTGCACCGCTGCTCTTCGGGCGTGAGCTGTTCAATCCAACGGCGGTTGCGAGATCCACGGCAGCACTTGCGATCTTTTGCGCGCTGTCCGGTGCCGTCTATCTCGCCAACGACGTGCTCGACCGGGAGGCGGACCGACGACATCCCATCAAGGCTCGGCGTCCCGTCGCCTCTGGGCAGCTCCCCGTCCCGGTTGCCATCCTCGCGGCGTTTCTCCTGGGATGTCTGGCAATCGCCGGCGCGCTCGCCCTCGGGCGTGCCTTTGCGCTCGTCGCCGGCACGTACCTGGGCCTTCTGCTGCTCTACTCCGGGCCGCTGAAGCAGATCGTCATCCTGGATGTCCTGGTGATTGCTATCGGCTTCGTGCTCCGGGCAGCGGCCGGCGGCGTCGCGGTGAACGTCCCCATCAGCAAGTGGCTGCTGGTTTGCACGATCTTGCTCGCGCTGTTCCTCGCCCTGAGCAAGAGGCGCCATGAGCTCGTGCTCCTGGCCGACGATGCGGCCAACCATCGCGCGATTTTGAAGGAATATAGCCCGTATCTGCTCGATCAGATGATTGCGGTCGTGGCGGCATCGACGCTCATCGGGTACACCTTCTACACGATGAGCCCGGAAACGGTGGCGAAGTTCGGCACGGAATCCCTGGTGTTTACCCTGCCGTTCCCTCTTTACGGCCTTTTTCGCTATTTGTACTTGGTACACCGGAAGGACAAAGGTGGGAGTCCGTCCGAGGTGCTGCTCACGGATCGCCCGCTGCTGCTCTGCGTGGCGCTCTGGGCACTGACGGTTTCGCTGATCATCTACCGGCCGCTGGGGTATTGGATCGGGTGACAACGAGAACAAATTTCACGTAACGGGCCGCATGGCGGTCCAGAATAGAGGGAGCCGGGCGCCCCTCGTGGCCGCCCAGGCTCGCCAGATCACTCAGAGCCACCATGTCCGAGTTCACGCTCCGTTCCGATCATGTCGACGTCGAGGAGATCATGCGCCAGATCCGGGCGCGGGTCCGGGAGAAGCGCGGCGTCGACTACACCGAGCAGGAGCTGCGCGACCTCGCGTCGGTGCGACTCGAGCAGTTTCTCGACCCGCAGTCGGTTCGCTCCGAGCTGCTCAAGGCGTACCGCAAGCGACAAGACCTGCCTCCCAACTTCCGCTTCGAGGAGGATACGCTCTATGCCTCCTCGCGGGGCGCGCTGGGCCGCATGCTCGTGTTGATCCGCCGAGCGCTCAATCCGATATTGAAGCTGTTCTTCAGCGCGCCCGTCGTCTCGCATGCGCTGCACCTGCAGAGCAAGATGAACGACCACTTCCTGGGCCGCGATGCGCTGCAGTTCGAGCTCTTTCACAACATCGTCGTGGAGCTGACGCGGCTGGGCATCGAGAACCGCAACCTGAAGATGCGGATCGAGTCGATCCAGAGCCGACTCGACTTCCACGAGCGTCGCGCGCGTGCGTTGGAAGGGGTGGTCGAGTACCGCGCCGACAAGGACGCGAGCGAAGCCGAGGGGGGAGAAGCGGACGCCGAGGGCGAACGGGCTACGAGACGACGTCGCCGCCGGCGGGGCCGGAAGCGCTCGATCGGGAAACAGGAAACGGAAAACAGGAATCAGGACTCGGGAATCAGGAGTCAGGAATCAGGACTCGGGAATCAGGAATCAGGCTTGGACGATCGCCGCACTGAGCGTGCGGATTCGGTGGCACCATCGTCGGCAGGCACGCCGGCCGACGACTCTTCGACGTCAGAGACGTGAAGCTCGCGGTTGTCGTTCAGCGGTACGGCGCCGAAATCAACGGTGGCGCGGAGCTCCACGCGCGCTATATTGCCGAGCGGCTCGCCCGGCGCCATCAGGTCGATATCCTCACCACGTGCGCGCGGGATTACGTCACCTGGGCGGATGCGTATCCAGCCGGTGAGGACCAGGTGAACGGCCTGCGCGTGCGGCGCTTCTCTGTCGCGCGCGCCCGGCGGCCGGACGACTTCAGCCGGTGGTCGCTGCGCGTGTTCGAAGACCGCCACTCGCTGGCCGACGAGCTCGCGTGGCTCGAGAGCGAGGGGCCGACGAGCCCTGCGCTGGTGGCGCATCTCGCATCGCAGCGGGAAGCCTACGACTACGTCATTTTCTTCAGCTATCGCTACTACCTGGCGTTCCACGGTGTGCGCGCGGTCCCGGATCGTGCCATCCTGGTTCCCACGGCAGAGCGCGACCCGGCGGTCGGTCTCGCCTTGTTCGCGCCGATCTTCCGTGCCGTGCGCGCCATCATGTACAACTCGCTCGAGGAGCGTGCGATGATCGGAGCCATCGCCCACAACGAGGCGGTGCCTGGCGTCGTCGTCGGCGTATCGTCGCACGTTCCGGGCCGTGCTCACCCGGCGCGATTCAGGCAAAAGTACGGGATCACGGGGCCGTTCGTGCTCTACGTCGGTCGCATCGACGAGAACAAGGGATGCGGCGAGCTGTTCCGCTTCTTCCTGACCCAGCCGACGGCACAGAGCGGCGCCTTGCAGCTGGTGCTCCTTGGCAACTCGATTCTGCCCATCCCGGAACATGCCTCCATTCATCATCTCGGCTTCGTGCCCGACGACGACAAGTTCGATGCGCTTGCGGCGTGCGAGGCGCTGGTGACGCCATCGTTCTTCGAGAGCCTCTCGATGGTCGCCCTCGAGGCATGGGCGCTCGGCCGCCCGGTGCTCGCCAACGGCCGCTGTGATGTCCTGGCGGGGCAGTGCCTCCGGAGCAACGCCGGACTCTTCTATGAGAACGGCATCGAGTTCAGTGAAGCGCTCCACCTGCTCTGGACCGACCGCGTCTTGAATCGAAGGCTGGGCCAATCGGGTCGCGAGTACTTCCAGCGCCACTACGCGTGGCCCGTAATCGACCACAAGTACGAAGCGATGCTGACCAGCCTCGCCGCAGCGGATCGGCGCGGCCAGGCGCTCAGTACGCTCGAACCGTTGCCTGGTTGGCTCGCACGCCGCCGACGGAGGCTCGCGCCAGCCAACGACGTCCTGGCAGCGGTACCCACTGGAGCGGCCCGGCCCCGCCGTCATCAGGTCGTCCCGCCCCACGTCCGGAGAAGGCGGCCCCCTCTGTAGGCCGGACCTTTGGGTCGGGCGTTACTGGGCATTCAGAATTGATTTGAGATGAGCCATTGTCCGGTGCATCAGGTTCTCGCCTCGCTGGCCTATGGAGATGCGATCGGCCACGAAGTGATCGGCATCCAGCGGGTGCTGCGCGAGGCAGGTTATCAATCGGATATCTTCGTCGAGACTGCCGAGCCACGTGTCAGCGCGACGAGCCGGCACTACCGTGACCTCATCGGCGCGTGCGCGGCGGATCACGTGCTCATCCATCATTTCTCGATTGGCGCGATGGCGTCGCGCGTCGCCTATGCGCTCCCCGCGAAGATGTTGCTCGTGTACCACAACATCACGCCGCCCCAGTACTTCCTCGGTGTGCACCCGCACCTGGTGCAGCAGTGCTTCATGGGACGACGCGAGCTCTCCGCGTACGCCGACCGCTGCGTGCTCGCCGTCGGCGACTCCGAGTACAACCGTCAAGAGCTCGAGGGGCTCGGGTTCCCGCAGACGGGCGTCCTTCCGGTCGTGCCGGACTTCTCACATCTCGACGTCACGCCGCAGTGCCTCATGGCTGGCGGCTTCGACGACGACTGGACGAACATCCTGTTCGTGGGGCGCATCGTTCCGAGCAAGAAGATCGATGACCTCATTCGATTCTTCCACGCTTACCGGACGTTGTACAACCCCCGCTCGCGGCTGCTGCTCGTCGGATCGCATGCCGGCTTCGAGTCGTACTACGCCATGCTGCAACAGCTCGTCGTGCGACTCCGCACGCCGGATGTGTTCTTCTTTGGCCACGTCAGCAACGAGGAGCTGACGGCCTTCTACGACGTCGCCGATCTCTTCTTGTGCGCCAGCGAGCACGAAGGCTTTTGCGTGCCGCTCGTGGAGGCGTTCTACAAACGCGTGCCTGTGATCGCGTACGCCGCCGCCGCCGTGCCGGCGACGCTGGACGGGGCCGGGCTCTTGTACGACACCAAGGAGCCCGTCTCGGTCGCGGCGCTGATGGACACGGTCCTGCAGGACGAGGGGCTCCAGGCGCGCCTGATAGCCGCCCAGGACGCAGCGCTGGAGCGTCTGCAGCGGCGCGATTTCGCGCGATCGCTGCTGCGCTTCGTCGAGCAGGCGGTCGCAGCGCCATCGAGGACACCCCATGTGACACCTGACTTTTGGCAGCAGTTCGAGCGCCACGAGCGTCTCGGTGAGCTCCGGCAGTCTCGGCCCGCGGCGTTTCTGGCGCTGCCGCTGGAGAGTGACGAGTGACAGTCACTCGTCACTCGTCACTGTCATGATCATTCACCAGTGGGTACCTGCCGCGCACCGAGGCGACGCCATTGGGGACAGTGCGCGGCGTGTGCGCGATCTCCTGCGTGCACGCGGGCACGAATCGGAGATCTTCGCGCTGACCATGGATGACGACCTCCGTGGCGACGTGCGGCCGTTCGGCCATCCGGCGGCGCGGTCGGGAGAGGTCACGATCTTCCACTTTGCGCTGCCGTCTCGGATGACAGATGCGTTTGGTGCCCTGGAGCACACGCGCGTGCTCCAATATCACAACATCACGCCTGCCTCCTTCTTTGCCCCCTACGACAGCAGCCTGTACCGACTTGCCGAGCTGGGCCGAGCGGAGCTTTGCACGCTGGTGGGCAAGGTGGATCTGGCGCTGGGAGACTCCGAGTACAACCGGCAGGAGCTGGAGGCGTTGGGCTTCGCCCCGACGGGCGTGATGCCGATTGCCGTCAACACGACCCGCATCACCGAGGCGCCACGCCGGCCGGCCCTCGAGCGCGTGCTCGACGATGGGCTGGTAAACTTCCTGTTCGTGGGACGCGTGGCGCCGAACAAGCGCCTCGAAGACATCCTGCGGTTGGCAGAGCACTACAAGCGGTACGTGGATGCTGACTATCGCTTCATTTTTGTCGGCAAGTGCGACGCGGCACCCGCATACTACGCGACGCTACGTGCGCTGATCGCGCGGTTCCAGATGTTGCCGGACCGGTTCATCTTCACCGGACCGGTCCCAGACGACGATCTCGCGACCTTCTATCGGTGCGCGTCCGTCTATCTGTCCCTGAGCGATCACGAAGGATTTTGTGTGCCGCTCGTCGAAGCGATGGCGGCTGATGTTCCGGTGCTCGCATACGCCGCAGGAGCGGTACAAGAAACCTTGGGAGGAGCGGGTGTTGTCTTCTCACCCAAACATCTGGAGTATGCGGCCGAGTTGCTGGGAATTCTCGCTTACGATGACGAGGTGCGGCAGCGCGTCATCGCCGGACAGCGGGCGCGGCTCACGGCCTTTTCGGATGCAGCCATCGAGCGCCACCTCGACGGCCTGCTCGCTCGTGTCGGTCGGCAGCGGTGAGATCTATGCGAATTGCGTTCATTGTCCAGCGGTACGGCGCAGACATCCTCGGCGGTTCCGAGTACTCTTGCCGGCTCATCGCGGAGCGGATGGCGTCGCGCCACGAGGTCGAGGTTCTCACCACGTGCGCCCGCAACTACGTGACCTGGAAGAACGAGTATGCCGAGGGTGCTGACCGCATTCGCGGTGTGACCGTTCGCAGGTTCCCGAGCGTCCGGGAGCGAGACATCGAGTCGTTCAACCGCTATTCGGATTGGATCTTTCACTATCCGCACACCGCCGATGACGAGCGCGAATGGCTCACGCAGCAGGGACCGTGGTGCCCCGGGCTCGTCGAGTACCTCGAGCGCTGCCACTCCTCCTACGACCTGTTGATCTTCTTCACGTATCTGTACGCACCCACCGTCCTCGGGCTGAAGATCGCGCCCTCGCGCAGCATCCTGGTCCCCACGGCGCACGACGAGCCGGCTATCCGTCTCGACCTCTACAAAGAGGTCTTCTCGCTGCCGGCGGCGATCGCGTACCAGACGAACGCCGAGCGGCGGTTCGTGACCGACACCTTTCGTATCACCGCGCGCGTGGAAGACGTCATCGGCTGTGGGGTCGACCTTCCGCCGCCGTCGTCTGGCCAATCGCTGCGCCGCGATCCTTCGGACGAGGCGGGCGCCGCGTCGCCGCCGCATCAGCGGCGGCGCGACAACGGTTGGAGCCGTGAGCGGGGCTGGACGTTCCGTCGCCGGCATCGGCTCTATGGCCCGATGATCCTCTACGGCGGGCGCATCGATCCTGGCAAGGGCTGTGAAGAGCTGTTCGAGTACTTCAGCACGTACGCGGCCGAGGGTGGCGACGCAACGCTCGTGCTCATGGGCGCCAAGCTGATGCCGATTCCGGAGGCGCCGTCCGTACGCTTTGCGGGCCTGCTCTCCGAAGTGGAGCGCGCCGCGGCGCTCGAAGCTGCCACCGTGGTCGCCGTGCCGTCGCCATTCGAGAGCTTGTCGCTGCTCGCGCTCGAGTCCTTTGCGGTTGGGACGCCGATTCTCGCCAACGCTCGAAGCGAAGTGGTCGTCGAGCATTGTCGGACGAGCAATGCGGGGCTCTACTACGCGGACAAGGACGAGTTCGTCGAGGGCCTGAAGCTGCTGTTGTCCCATGAGCGGCTGCGCTCCGCGATGGGCCGCAACGGGCGCGACTATGTGCGCCGCAACTACCGCTGGGATGTCATCTTGTCGAAGTACGAGCAGCTCATAGCGGCAGTTCGCGCCGCCTAGGAAAAGGAACCGGGTACCTTTTTCTCTGATCCGCAGTAGAATTGTCTATATTCTCGGTTCAGGTTCTCCGTTGTCTTGCAGTCGCGGAGGCATGTGATGGTGGAACCCGCAAGAGACGACCAGCGCGAGCTCGCAGATGCGATCCTGGTGGGTGCAAAGCGGCGGCCAATCCAAGCATTCGGCGAGTACTACAGGGGCCAGCAGAGCTCTTGTGCGCTCGGCGCGGCCTACGAGGGAATCTATCGCTTGCCTGAAGCTGCCGAAGGCCTGCGGCCGATGCGACTGGATCGGTTCTTCGATTGCCTCGAAGGCGTGATTCGGCGCTGCCCTGAAGGGTGTATGAAGCGCCTGCCGATCGGCTGGCTCATCGTGCATCTCAACGACAAGCACCACTGGACACGCGAGCAGATCGCGGAGTGGGTGGCGGACCCGGCGCAGCTGCCACACACAGCACAGTGAGCCCGGCCGGCTCTATACTGAGCGGCATGCGAGCCTCTACACTCCTGATGGGCCTGGCCGTCCTGTTCGTCCTCTCGGCGGCGGCGGCACTTTATCCATACTTTCCCGGCGACGTCGCGCTCGCGCGGCTCGTGCAGACGAGCGTACCCGGCGTGGCATGGGCCCAAGCATTGACCGAGGCGGCCGGGGCCCCGTGGAAGTACGTGCTGGCCGGCGCTGGCGCGTTGCTCGGCTGGTATGTCGCGACCTGGCGTGGCGCGACCGTGGTGCTGGTGGCCACGCTTGCGCTCCCCCCGTTGGGTGACTGGCTGAAAGCGCTCGTGGCGCGGCCGCGCCCGGCGGCATCGCTCGTGGACGTCGTTGGACAGCCGACCGGCGCCTCCTTCCCCTCGACTGCTGCCATTGTCTACGGATCGGTATTGGGATCGCTGGCGTTGCTGGCGCTCGTCCGCCGACCCCGGCGTTGGCTGCTCGCCACCGGCTGCGTGGTCATCCTGCTCGCAGCCGGTGCGGCCAGGGTGACCCTCGGCGCCCATTGGCCCAGCGACATTCTCGCCGGCTATCTGATGGCGCTGGTGGGGGCCGGCGCCCTTCAGCGGATCCTCGATTAGCGTCGCGTTTTCTCGTGTCACCGAGCCTTGACGGCGGCCAACGATCAGAATAGAATCGGGACCTGGAGATATTCCATATGTCGTCCGTTCCTGTTCCTGATGCGGTCGGGAGCCCGTTGCGGCTAGCGATTGAGACCGCGCGGCGCGCGGAGGCCATGGGCCTTGGCCGTACGGCTGACGTCGTGCCGTTCGATGCCGCAGGCCTTCAGCGGCTGGCACGCCGTATCGAGCGAGCGGGGATTGCCCGCGACGCGGCCCGCGCCCTTGCCAACGTCGAGGAGCCCACGCCAGCGGAGCTCGCGGAGCTTCTGACGATGGTGATCGCGGCGCTGGAAGCGTCGCCCGCACCGGTCTACGAGTGGAAAGCGATCTCTGCCGTGTTCGACAGCGAGCAGCTCGCGTCGCTGCTTGGTGTGTCCTTTTCGAGCCTGCGGCGCTATCAGAGCGGCGCGCGTACCACGCCAGACGAGGTGGCTGCGCGACTCCACTGGCTGGCGCTCATCGTCGGAGACCTGGCCGGCACGTACAACGAGATCGGCATCCGCCGCTGGTTCGACCGACGTCGGACCGCCCTGGATGGAAAGAGCCCAGCCTCGTTGCTCCGGGGCGCATGGGCACCCGAGGATCCAGGACCGCAGCGCGTGCGGGCCCTTGCTCAATCGCTCGTCTCGCTCGCCAGTACATGAAGCTCTTTCGCCAGGCCGATCCGCGGTACCCCTTTGCCTGGGAAAGCACCGCGCAGCCTGAGGGGCGGTGGCACGGTCCGGGAGAAGGCCCGGCACGCTATTTCGCGGACACGCCGGATGGTGCTTGGGCCGAGCTGCTCCGGCACGAGGAGATCACCGACACGGCGGATCTCGAGACCATCCGCCGGGCACTGTGGGTAGTCGAGGTCGAGGAGACAAGCGCTGCTCGGGTCGATCTGCCGGCGCACGTGCTCACCGGGGACCCGAATACCTGGCCCGCGTGCCAGCGGGCCGCGCGCGTCCTGCGTGAGACAGGTATCGCGCGTCTGGAGGTTCCATCGGCCGCCCTCCTCCCCGGGGCGGCAGCCGGTTATGTCGTGCAAAACGGCGTGCATCCCAGCGCGGCGCGCGACGCTCGTGTCATCGTTTTGTTCGGCCCACCGGACCGGATGATCGGGTGGCTCATCGCAGACGCCGCTCACCCGCCAGCGGCGTTACTCCGCCGGGTGCGGCACTACTCCAAACTGCGCTAGGCCCTCTGGTCTGAGCTCGATGCCCAGCCCGGGCGCGTCCGGTGTGTGCAGGTAGCCGTTCTCCAATCGGAGCGGTTCTTTCAGCAGGCAATTACCAAGCGGATTGTCGCCGATCCAGTATTCACACGTGATGGTGTTGGGCATCGCGCTGGCGAGATGCGCGCTGGCGGCGAATTGAATGGCTGATCCGATGCTGAGATGCGGTGCGAATGCCGCGCCGAACACGTCGGCGAGCTCCGCGATGCGGCGGCATTCGGTGATGCCGCCGGCGCGGCACACGTCCGGTTGCACGATGTCCAGTCCGCCGCGCCGCAGATAGTCTGCCGCCTCGTGCCGGATCATCAGCGTGTCGCACGCAATCGGAATCGCGAGCGCGTTCGCCAGTTGGGCGTAGCCCTCAATGTCTTCGGGCGGGATCGGGAGCTCGAAGAAGCCGAGATTCAACGCTTCGAGCTCCCTGCCGAGCCGCAAGGCTTGCGCGCGATCGTACACCCCAGCGGCATCGGCATGAATGATGAACTCGTCGCCGAGCTTCTCCCGCACGATCCGGACCGACTTCAAATCGCCTTCGATTCCCCGACCGAGCGCCATCTTCAAGCCGGTGAACCCACGGCGCTGAATGTCCGCAGCCTCTTCGGCCAGCGCCTCGAACTGCTCGTCGGACCGATTGATGTCCAGCGCGGGCAGTCCCGATGCATACACGCGGACCGGATTGCGAAATGCCCCGCCCATGAGCCGATGGATTGGAGCGCCGGCGGCCTTGCCCGCCAGATCCCACAGAGCGATGTCCAGGCCGGCAATCGCTTCGAGGTAGAAGCCCGCACGGTGGCCACGCACGCGCATCCCGGCATACATGCGTTCCCACAGCACCGTGATGTCACGCGGATCCTGGCCCATCACGACGTCTTTGAGCAGTAGATCGATGATCTGCCTGGTCACTTGTGGAGCAACAGGGGCTTTGGCTTCGCCGTAACCAATGAGACCCTCGTCTGTGCTGACGCGCACCAGGACGGTGTCGATCGTCCGTGAATAGATAGGACGACGTCGCTGTGGAGGGGGATATTCGGTGGAGACTTCGGTCTTCCGCTGCGTAGGGCGGCTCTCTCCCCAGGCGCGGCTGCCCCAATAGGCCCTCTTGTCACTGGGCTCTGCTTGAATGGCGAAGGCTTCGACGTTTGTGATCTTCATGGTTTCCCCAATTGAGGCACGCGCTGTCATCGCTACCTGTCATGGCGACCGGCTCGCACGCGCCACACGAGCAACAACGCCAGCGGATGCAGCGCCGCCATCCCGACGAACACGGGTGTGTACGAATACGTCGTGACGAGGTAGCCGACGATTCCCGTTGAAACCATGCCGCCGAAGCCGCTACCCGCCGCGATGATGCCGAAGGTCGTCGCCAGCGAAGCCTGCGGGTACCGATCCACGATGAGCGCGCCGATCGTAGCCTGCCAGGCGAGATGCGCGAACGCGACGCAGCACGCAGCGGCGAGCGCGAGAGGAATCGAGGGAGCAAAGGCCACCGACGGTCCTATCAGGACGAGCACCGCAGCAACACGGAGCACGGCCTTTCGTGCGGCAATGGGTGCAGCGCCGCGCGCAATGAAACGGCCCGAGAGCCAGCCGCCACCAACGGAGCCGAGATCGGCCGCCAGGTACACGACCCACGCGACCTGCCCAAGCTGGACGAGCGAGAGCCCGCGCGCGTCGGTCAGGTACTTTGGAAACCAGAACAAATAGAAGTACCACACCGGATCCGTCAAGACACGACTGGCGAGCAGCAGCCAGGTATCTCGCTGCAACAGGAGCGGTCGCCACCGAGCCCATTCGGATATGGGCGCCTGAGCGCGGACCGGGTCCGGCGCTGGCACGACAAGTCGCTCCGCTTCAGTGAGGCGCGGATGCTGATAGGGCGCGCGATACAGCCATAGCCAGGGCAGGATCCATATCAGGCCGAGAGCACCGGTAATCACGAAGGCCGCACGCCAGCCGAGCGACACCGCGACCCACGCAATCAGCGGCGGTGCCAGGGTGGCGCCGACGGTCGCGCCCATCGTGTAGATGCCGTACGCCAGGCCGCGCTCGCGAGGCTGAAACCATTCGGCGATGGCCTTTGGTCCGACCGTGTAGTTCCCCGGCTCTCCCACCCCCAACAGAAATCGATACAAGCCGAGCGTGAACGCAGAGGTTGCAAATGCTGTGGCCACGTTCGCGAGCGACCACCAGGTGATGAACGCCGCCATGCTGGTGCGCGTCCCCAACCAGTCCGTGATGCGCCCTGACACGAGATATGACAGGGTGTACGCCAGCAGAAAGGCTTGCACAACCCTCGCATACGCGACGTCGTCCATGCCGAGCTCGTCTTGGATTGTGCGGGCAAGCACCGACAGCGCCTGACGATCGATATAGTTGATGACCGTCGACAGGAACAGGAGGCCGAGGATCCCCCATCGCAGATGGGGGATCCTCAGCATCGGACGCGACGCCGTTGGCCTGGTCGGATCGTGCACGGCTAGTGGGCTGTATCAGTCATTTGTAAAGTGCCTTGCGGGCGGGGCATCCCGCCTGGCTGCGTTGCTCGTCGGTCATATACCGCCTGTATGCTCCCTCCTCGCGCCTGGCCAGCCGGGCGCCGCGCTCCGCAAGCCACTTCACAAATGACTGATACAGCCCACTAGTCCTGCCAGCGCCGCGCGAGCAACGCGCCACCATCGATGACGTAGGTGCCACCAGTGATGAAGCTGGCTTCGTCCGAGGCGAGAAACAACGCCAGGTTGGCAACATCCTCTGGCGTGCCGAGCCGTCCGAGCGGGTGCCGCTTGACATTGCGCGCTCGGGCAGCGCTTGGATCGGCCTGACGTTCGAAGGACGCCTGGAGCATCGGTGTGTCGATCGAGGCGGGACAGATACAGTTCACGCGAATGGCGGCCTCAGCGACCTCCAGCGCGAGCGTGCGCGTCAGTGTGATAACGGCTCCCTTCGACGTGGCGTACGCCGCCATGCCGGGCGCGCCGACAACGCCCGTGATTGACGCCATGTTGACAATCGAGCCGCCGGAGCGGCGCAAGTGTGGGATGCAAGCCTGCGAGACGGTCCAAATGCTTCGCAGGTTGATGGCCAGCACCCGGTCGAGCTCGCTGGCCGGACTGTCCGCGACCGTCCCGAATGCCGTCACCCCGGCGCAGTTCACGAGCACGTCGAGACGGCCAGCTGCCTCGGTCGTCGCCTTCACGAAGCGGCCGACCTCCGCGTCTACGGTTACGTCGGCAACGGCTGCCAGTGCCTCGCCACCCGCGTGCTGAATGGCGGCAACGACCTCGTCAACGCGTTCGCGACTCCGATCGACCACTGTCACCCGCGCACCCTCCCGCCCGAAGCGGGTCGCGATGGCGCGGCCGATCCCGCTGCCAGCGCCCGTCACGATAGCGATCTTGTCAGCGAGACGCATGGGAGAAGAAAGGGGTCAAGGGATCAAGGGATCAAGGGGGCCGTCGGTGTAGTCCATCGGCAAGCCCGACGCACATCACGAGTACATGAACTGGGCAGTGACGTTCATTCTAGGTACACTCGCATCTCGTACACACGCGCCGAGGGGGCGCCGTTCGTTGCCAATATTGTCAACCGAACGCGCTCGGACTGCACGGTGTCGAAGCGGTGCACCCGCCGCCGAACGTAGTTGTCGCGAGCTTCCACCAGAGTCTTCCAGGCGCCGTTCGACCAACATTCCACTCGATAATCGCGGACGCAGTCTGGATAGCGAAACAGCGGCAAGGTCACGCGGCGATTCGCATCGGTGTCGAAGGTGACATGAATGGTGTTGAACGACTGCGGCGCCGGCCACTGTAGCGCAATCCAGGCAGGCAGTCGTTGGGCTGGATCGGAGATCCACACGTTCGACCAGCGGTCTGGCCGGTTCGTACCGCGAATGACGTTGCCTGGATCAAAAGGCTTCGACTGCGGCGCCACATCGAGGCACAAGCTATAGCCTCCGGTGAGGGGCCGCCACCGTCGCTCGCCGGGCAGGGTCGCCGGGCACGTGGCTGGCGGACACCGATTCGGCTCACCGTCGACCTCCTTGAACAGCTTCCAGAAAATGCCCGGCTGCCCGCTGACGTGCACGTAATAGAGCCTCGTCTGCTCCACACGGGCCTTCAAGGGCACCGTGACCCACCCGCACTGTCCGGCATCAATCGTGGTCCGCGCCGTGGCCAGGTCGCGGGTCGATCGGAAGTCCCACACGTGCGGCGCGGCGCGCAGGCCGACATCGAGCGTCACGGCTCGATCCAGCTTCGACTCAAGCAGCAGCTTCACGCTGTCGATGCGGTCGCCGGACACCGGGAACAGTTGTGCGTGAGGCGTCGTGAGCTCGCGCTCGTCGTTCGGCTCCGGCCACACCAGAGGCCATTCGCTGCTGGCGGTGACCTGCGCCTGGCGTGCCAGATCGGCTGGATCCTCGTTCTCGACGCCTGGAATGTGGCCGTCCTGACGCAGGATGATCTGCTGGCACTCCTTGGCATGACGACGAGCGACGTCGCGCGGCGTGGTCTCGTGCCTCCGACACAGCGCCGCGGCGACGCCGACGGCTTGGCCGACAATCGAGCCCGTGGATAGCACGCGCGACGAGGCAAATGCCACGTACGAGCAACTGATTGGACGTCCGGCCATCATCAAATTCTGGATCTTCCGTGAGTAGAGCGCGCGCAGTGGAATGCCGTACACCGCCGTTCCCAAGGTCTCCCAGTTCTCGTCCGTGCGAGGCGGCGGATACGGCTCGACGTTGCGTGTCAGTATCCCACCCTGCGTGTGGATGTCGATCCCCCAACACCCATACGCAACCGTATCGTCCAACGGGGTCGGGTCTTGCACGTGCGCCTGCGTCAGGACGAAGTCGCCGATGACGCGGCGAGACTCCCGCTTGTAGGGCCAGAAGCCGACGAACTCGAGGCCGTAGTTCTCGGCGCCATGGTCGCCCTTGTTCTTGATGTGATCCCAGACACCGAGCAACTGGCGAAGTGCCTCGTGGCGGATTTCTTCGTTGTCCGTGATGGGGTGATGCGGCGCGCCCACCTCGATCCACCAGTAGCCGCCATCGATGAAACTGTGACCTCGCCGCGTGAGGTCGGCTTCTGTCGGAAGCTCGGCGGCCCATTCAGGTCGCTTGAACGGCACGGGACGACCGGTGTCCAGGGCTCGAAAGAACAGCGTGTTCCCCATCACCCGCTCGTCCGCTTCTTCCGGCGCGAGCGCCTCACCGTACTCACTCCGAGATTCGCGCCCCCATCTGACGTCTGCCTTCGCGCGGTGCGCGAGGACGCCGTCACCGGTCGCATCGAGGAAGAGTGGTGCGCTCAGCTCGAATGTCTTCTCGGTCCCGAGCTGGATACAGTGCACTGCACGGATGTGTGACTCGTCGCGCATGAGCACGCGATGCATGTGGGTGTTGAGATAGAGGCGGATGCCCTTCTCACGCATGACCCACTCGTAGAGCACGAGGTCCCAATGGCAGTTCATCGTGCCTTCCACGTAGGCGAGATGGTTGCGGACGCGCTCTTCGGTGTGGAACTCCTCGTGGATGCCGCCTTCTCGAATCCACGGCTGGTTGCCCCCGTTGTTCTCTGGAAAGAGCTTGACCTCGCTCGACGAGTTGCCGCCGAGCATGGAACGCTCGTGCACGAGGGCGACGCGTAGGCCGTTGCGGGCGGCGCTAATCGCGGCGGACGTTCCCGAGATGCCGCCCCCAACCACAATGAGGTCGTAGTCGGCACGGATGACCTCCGCCTCGTCTGCTGGCCCTGTGGCTGCCTGGTCCGCGGGCAGACTGACGGCCTCGGACGTGGCCGCTCGCGCTGCCGGCACGCCACCAGCCACCAGCCAGCCGAGACGGCTGAAGAACGCGCGTCGAAAGAAGCGCATGCAGGCTCCCTCAGAAAATTAGCTTTATCCCCACTTGCACTTGGCGCGGCGCGCGGGCTGTCGTGGCGCGGCCAAAGCTATCGCTGCTGTTCAGGCCGTCCGGACCGGCCCCAAACGACATGGCTGGCCGTCCAAGATTCACATGATTGAGCGCGTTGAACGCCTCGAGACGAAACTGCAGCGCGGTGCCGTTCGAGAACCGGACGGTCTTGAACAGCGACAGATCGACCATGACCGCACCGGGCGTGCGCGCGCTGCTGACGGCGCGCGGTGTGTTCCCGAAGGTGAACGGCTCCGGATTGGCGAAGGCGGTCGGGTCGAAGAACAGCACGCCCCGCTCCGGATGCTCGTCCACGTGATCGTCCGGCAACGACGGGTCTCGCAGCAAATCCGGCCGATCGGCCAGGCCGTTACTCGCGCCGCGGACGATGAGCGGCGCGCCAGAGACGAAGGTGCCGATGCCGTTCAGCTGCCAACCGCCGGCGATCGCATTGAGCAGACCATTGTCGATGTTGACGGCGCGTCCTCGGCCGATGGGCAGATCCCACACACCGCTGAGCACGAGCCGATGTGGGGCGTTCGAGGGGTCCTCTGACCACTCGGCGTCCCGGTCGAACCGCCCATTCTGAAAGTCGAACTCACCCCCGCCTTCCGTCGCGACGAAGTTGATGGGGTTCCGCACCGAATCGCTCTCGAAGTGCGCATAGGTGTACGAGGCCAGGAGCGAAAAGCCGTCAGAGAAGCGCTTTTGCGCCGAGAGCAACAGCGAATTGTACGTTGACGAGCCCAGGTGCGGCGATCGCACGGGAATGTCGCCGACGTACGGATACGGGCGAAGCGCCTGCTCTTGGGTAATCTCCGCCGCGCCGAGCTCGCCGGGCACTTGTCCAGCGAACGGGTTCGGCACCAGGTTATCGAGCTCGCCCGCCAAGCCGAGCTCGCGGATGAGCGCGGGGTCTGCCTGGTTCAAATCGTAGTTCCCGGCGATCAGGTGCAGGCCGCGGTTTCCGGAGTATGCCGCCTCCACGATCCAGCTGCCAGCGAGCTGCCGCTGGAGGGACAGGCCCCACTGGTGCGAGACCGGCGTCGGCTGGTCCGCCGCGCGATATTGGGCATTGTTCGTGAGGGCGAACAGGTTCGGCCCGAAGTCCGCGCCTTGTGACGTCAGCGGCGGCGACGGGAAGCCGTCGTGCAACTGGAAGGCCGCCAGCAGTGTGTTGTTGCCTGGCGGCAGAAACGTGGTCGAGGTCGTCCCAAAGCCGTTCGTGCTTTCAAGATTCAGGATGCCGAACTGGAACGCGCCAGCATAAAACATGCCGTAGCCACCTCGTATCACGGTCGACTGATCCCCGAGCACGTCCCAGGCCCAGCCTACGCGCGGCGCCACGTCGTTCGTGTCCGTGCGGGCAAACGGACGGTCGACGTCGACGCAGGCAAACTCCGTCCGACCGAGCAGGCCGTTGGTGGGATTGGTGGCAAACGGATTGAAGTTCGACGTGCCGCAGTTCCGCTCGGACGGCTGCTGCTGCAGGTCGTAGCGCACGCCGAGGCTGACGGACAACCGCGACGAGACTCGCCACTCGTCATTGAAGAACAAGGCTACCGCGCCGCCGACCTGCTCCTCAGGGAGATGGGTGGTCACGTTGGCTTCGTCGACGGCCCCGAGCATGAACGTCGCAAACCCATCGCCGGTGTTGATGCGCGCGGTGGGATCCGGCGAGGCGTTGTTGGTCAGGCTGCTCGAGAAGGTGAAGTCACCGGAAGGATCGGCCGCTTGGAAATTCTCGGCCTCGGTCCACCTGAGCTGCGTGCCGAATTTCAGCGAGTGATTGCCGCGCAGCCACGTGAAGGTATCCGCGAGCTGCCACACCTCGCCGCCGCGGTTGCCGACGGTGCCCGTCATGAAAGTGGGTAGACCATTGCGGATTTGCGGGAAGGTATCCGGTGGCACGCTCGCCGGCAGTCCGAGTTGCTGCGGCCAGTTGCCGCCGAAGCTTACGACCGTGAAGTCGAACACCTGTTTGGCCAGCCCGAATCGCGTTTCGTGCAAGAGCGTCGGCGAGAAGGTGTGCTGGTCGGTCACGACGATGTTGTGGCCGCGGAACGGATCGTTCCGTGTCCGGACGACCGGATCTGGGTAGAGGTTCGACGTGCCCTGGTCCGTGAACTGCCGAGAGTAGACGTAGCGGACGGCGAGCTGATTGCGATCCGAGATGCCGTGGTCGATGCGTGCGACGTGTTGGCGGAACTCGCGTTCGTTCGAGACGGTACCGACGTAGTTGTTCAGTCGCGAGGGGGCATTGTCCGGCGTGCGGTTCGGCAACGGATAGAACGCCGTGATGTTTTGTGCGACCGGGTCGAGACGGTCCTCTGGAATGATGTTTCCGGGGAAGGGATCGCGGATGAAGCCATTGGCGTTGGGATTCGGCCGCGTCGTGGCAGGATCGAAAATCGTGATGAGATGGCCCTCGCCGTCACGTAACTCCGAGAAATCCCCGCGGCGCATGGCCTCGGTCGGCACCGTCAGAAAGCCGCTGCGGCTTGTGGTGAACTCATATCCTTCGAAGTTGTAGAAGAAGAAGCTGCGCCCGCGGCCGTCAAGGCCCCCCAGCCATGAGGGGAGGCGAACCGGCCCGCCGAGCGAGCCGCCGAACTGATTGTAGTCGAGCGGCGCCTTCTCGCTATCGGTACGGTTGTTCTGCCAACTGTTCGCATCGAGCGCGTCGTTGCGGACGAACTCGTACAGCGTGCCGTGATAGCTGTTGGTCCCGGACTTTGTCACGAGGTTGACGACGCCGCCGAGCGTAAAGCCGTATTCCGACGACATCGTGCTGGTCTGGACCTTGAATTCCTGCACCGCGTCCACGGTCGGACTGATGTTGAGATCGGGATAGTACGGGTTCGTGCTGCTCAGGCCGTCCACGAGGAAGTTATTCGCGGCCAGCGGACTGCCGTTGATGCGGATCAGCGCAAGCTCAGTGCCGCGATCGCCGAACCCGCTGGCCGACGGCCCGACGCCCGACTGCACCGCAGGCGTCAGCAGCACCAGCGAGAGCGCGTTGCGGCCGTTCAGTGGCAGCTCCTGTATCTGGCGGTTTTCGACCACCTTGCCAAGCGTGGCGGTGGTGGTGTCGACGCGAGACGCGCTGGCGTTGACCTCGACCACTTCGCTCACCGAGCCGACCTCGAGCCGCACATCCACCTGGGCACGTTGGTCCACTTCGAGGAGAATGCCGGCGCGGACGATCTTGGTGAAGCCTTCGAGGCTGAACGTGACGGTGTATTCACCTACCAGCAGGTTCGGCACCGCGTAGGCGCCCTGCGCGTTGGTCGTCACGCTCGTCGACACCTCCGTGGCGACGTTCGCGACCTCGACCGTCACGCCAGGCAGCGCGACCCCCGTGCTGTCGGTGACGGTGCCGAGAATGGTACCTCGCCCCTGCTGGGCGAAAGCGGTCGTGACCGCGATCAACCAGAAGGTCAGCACAGAAACCCAGCGGCAGGCGCGACGGATGGCGACCTGCCCCCAGCGACAGGGGCGAGCGTTCACGGGCATGGCGCAGCTCCTTGTGGTTGGCTGGGAGCAAACGGTAGCACAGGGCCTTTTTAATATCAAATGGAACATTTCAGATTTACAATGTCACATCGAAGACTGAATGTGCTACGCTTGCCGCGGTCAGGGAAAGTGGCGAGGGCAAAGGAGGGGGAACCGGGTGAATCGCTTCGAAGGCATCTTCCCCATCGTCAACACGACGTTCGACGAAGCTGGCGGGCTCGACCTCGACAGCCAGCTCTGCCTGGTTCGCTTCCTGCTCGATTGCGGCGCCCAGGGTCTCGCCCTCTTTGGCACGGCGGGCGAAGGGTACACGCTCAGCAGCGAGGAGCGCCTGACCCTCCTGCGCGCGATCGTGCGTGAGGTCGATGGCCGCATCCCGATCATCGTCTCGACAGGACACACCGGCACCGACGTCGCCGTGGCGCTCAGCGTGCAGGCCCAAAAGGAAGGGGCGGCGGGCGTGATGGTCGTCCCTCCCTACTACCTGAAGCCGGATGCCGAAGGCATCTTCGAGTACTACCGAGCGATCGACGCGGCGCTCGAGATTCCCATCATGGTGCAGGACGCGCCGCTCATGACCGGCGTCGCCATGGCTCCGGGGCTCCTCGCACGGCTCGCTGGAACGCTGCCACGCGCCTGCTACGCCAAGATCGAGGCGCCGCCGACGGGCCCGAAGATGACCGAAGTCCGCCGCCTGGCCGGCGACCAATTGACGATCTTTGGCGGCCTCAACGGCCAATTCCTGATCGAGGAATTGAACAGGGGCGCGCGCGGCATCATGCCCGGCTCTGATCTCACGGACATGTTCGTGCGCGTCCATCAGGCGTGGAAGGCCGGAGACGAGGCTACCGCGCGTGACGAGATCACGCGGTACCTACCGATCATCCGCTACGAGCTCCAGCCTGGGCTCGGCGTCTCTGCAATGAAGCACAACCTCGCGGCAGGCGGTGTGATTGCCAGCGCCCGCGTCCGCCACCCCACGCGTACATTGGACGAGATCGGCCTGCGCGAGCTGGCGGCGCTGCGAGAACGCGTCCCCATGCGGGCGCTGACCTGGGCGACTTGAGGAGTGACCCGATGACTGCTTCGCTCGTCGTGACGCTGCTCGTCGCGAGCATGGCGCTTCTCTCGGCAGACGAGTCAGCGTATTCGATACGGCCGCTGCCGGATCGAAGTGTTGAAGTGACGCGTGGCCCGATGAAGGAACGCTTTCGGCCTCGCTTCACGGTCATCCGAGCCGATGCGGACCCTGAGATGGCGATGACCCGGGCGTTCTCCGATCCACGTCGACGCACGCAGATGACGGATCCCGAAGCGTATGCGCTGCCTTCGTGGCAGAAGCAGGGCTCGGAGGGACGCACCGACGTGCTGTTCGAAGCCGGAACCGTGCAGACCGTCGAGGCTGCGTCCGCAAATACAACGAGCACGGGCGCCATAGAGTGGATCTTCCCGGCTCGGGACGACTTCGCGCTCGAAGCCACAATCGAGCCGGCCGGAGACGGAAAGGAGCCGATTCTCTCCTTCCGGTTCACGCCGAAGCGGGCTGGCTGGTACACCATCGGATACACGGGAGCGCCGGAGACGGATCCGCCCACGGCGGAGGGCTTCTGGCAGCCGCTCGTCTGGCAGGAAAAACGCTTTCCGCGTGCGCCGCTGTTGACGGCAGAGTTCATGGCCACTCTGCCCGCGACGCTCGTATCGCGTAACGGCGCCACGCTCGGCCTCGCCACGGATCCCGCCGAGAGCCCGTACCGGTTGCCGAACATCGACAACTCTCGATTCGGGCTGATGCTTCGCAACCCCGCCGGCGGAGCGCAGCCGATGGTGTTTGCTCCGCTCTTCGGCAAGGCCGGGTCACGGATGGAAGCAGGTCGAGCTTTTGCGTTTCGCATGCGTCCCGTCCTGGTGAACGGCAACTGGTACGCCGCGTTCCAGCACATCGCGAAGTCGCTCTTCGACTTCCGTGATCTTCGAGAGAACACGGAGCACTCGCTCAACGACACGATCACGAACATGATCGATTTCGCGATGGACGATCAGTATTCGGGCTGGGTTCCGGATCTGAAGGGATTCGACTACGCCAGTGACGTCGAGGGCACGGTCAAGGTGGTGTCGGCGCTCCATCCCCTGTCGGTTGCACTGCTGCGAGACGACCCCGCGATCTATCGCCGACGCGCCCTTCCGGTCACCGAGTATTTGATGTCGCGCGAGAAGTATCTGTTCTCCGAGGCCACGCACATCGAGGGGCAGGGCGCATCGCACAACATGAACGGGCCGAGCGCTGAAGTCAGCGAGCTCGCCGAGCTGTTCCACGTCACGCGGGAACGTAGCCCGGTGTTTCATCGCTACGCATTGGAGATGGCCAAGACACCTCGGGCGCTCAACCTCGACATGGTCAGCGAAACGAACACGTTCCAGAACAATCTCGCCTTGTACCGGCTCACGGGAGAACAGCGCTATCTCGACACGGCCAGGCAACTTGCGGACGCCTACGTCGAAGAACGCATCGACACGCCACAAACCGACTTCACGGACGTCCACGTCGAGACCGGCGGGCAGTTCTGGACCGACTTCGCACCGAAATGGGTGGACCTCTTCGAGCTGTACGAGGAAACGGGCGATCAGCGGTACCTGGACGCGGCGACCCGTGGCGCCGAGCGCTATGCCTCGTTCTGCTGGCTGTATCCCACGCCCCCCGCAGGCAGCGTCACCGTGGACCTCGACAACAAGGCGCCGATTGGATGGGGGTATCGCGGGCGCAACTTCCACATGCGCACGCCCGAGCAAACGCTTCCAGCGTGGCGTGTCTCACAGATTGGTCTCACGCCGGAGGCCTCGACCACCTTTCAGGGCAATCCTGCCGTCCTTCTGGCGCACTACGCTGCGTACTTCTTGCGTGTGGCCGACGCAAGCAACGATCCGTTCCTGCGTGCCGTCGCGCGATCCGCCGTCATCGGCCGATACGCCAACTATCCCGGCTACGATATCAACGTCGAGTTCAGCGATGTGTACGCGCGTGCCGACTATCCACGGCGTCTGTTTGGCGCCTTCTCGTACAACCAGGTCTACTACAACCACGTGTGGCCGCACATTGCGCTGCTCGTCGACTACCTGGTGTCCGACGTGGAGGTGCGATCGAAGCATGAGATCACGTTCCCGTCCCGGTATGCGCAGGGATATGCGTATCTGCAGAGCAAGGTCTACGGAGACCGTCCTGGCACGTTCTATGGCGATTCTGGCGTCCGCTTGTGGATGCCGAAGCACATCGTCTCGATCGGTGATCCGCAGATCAACTATCTCTCCGGCTACGGCAACGGCAACTTCTACCTCGCACTCGCGAACGAATCGCCTCGTCGGTCACAAGCCGAGATTCAGCTGAACCGAGACTACCTCCCGTACTCCGTCGGCAAGCGCTACCGCGTTCGTGTGTGGCACGACGGAAAGGTCTCGGATACCATTGCCGCCATCGACGGACGGTTGACGGTCCCCATCTCGCCCAGGGGCCTCACCGCGCTCGTGGTCGAGGAGATGCCGGTGTTCACGCGTCTCCACGACAGCTATTTCGACCAGGCGACGAAGCCCCTGAGCGCCGAGAGTCACCGCGTGCAGGCGACGTCGCTCGGTAACGTCACTGGCATGATGATCTCGATGGGTCGCCGAGAGACCAACGCCTTCGTCTGGCTCCAAGCCTCGGAGAAACAGATCACGTCCGCGACGCTTCACTACCGGGCCGGGCAATCCTGGGCGTCGATGGTCGATGACGCGCATCCGTTCGAGTTCAGCCTGCCAATCCCAGACGAAGAGCATGCGTTTGAATATTACGTCGAGCTGTCCCAGCCAGGTGGCGGAACGGCTCGCACCACAACGACGCGGCTCCTGCGGTGAGCGTCGACAGGCTGCGGCGCGTGGCGCGACGCACCATGACCTGGAACTTTCGCGTCTGGGGCTTTGGGGAAGCGATTGCCTTGCGTGGCCTCATGGTCTTCGCCGATGCTGTCGGGGATGCCGCCGCCCCAGCATTCGTGCATGGCCTGCTCCGGGCGTGGTTCGGACGAGGTGTCGCCTGCTCCGCTGCAGACCACGTCGGCCCGGGATGTGAGCTGTTGGCGCTCTGGCGACGAACCGGTGATCCCGCGTTTCTCGAAGCGGCCCGCGGGCTGGCAGCGCTGCACGCCTCCTTTCCGCAGCATGAATCCGGTGCGCGCTGGCATCGCCCCGATCAGGCCGGCTGGCAGCATCAAATCTGGGTGGACTGCATGCACGTCGATCCGCCCTTTCTCGTCAGACTCGCCACGGCCACGTCCGAAGACCGCTATTACGATCAGGGCGCTGGCGAGCTCCTGGCCTACGCGCGCTTGCTACAAGACGAGAGGACCGGTCTCTTCGTGCACGGTCACGAGCTACGCTGTGGTCCCAATGGCGAGCGCTGGGCTCGCGGCAACGGCTGGGCGCTGCTGGGCCTGGTCGACACACTCGTCGAGCTCCCATCCGAACATCCGGCGCGGCTGGAGCTGCACCAGCGGCTGCGGGCTCTGTCCGACGGACTTGCCAGAGCTCAGCGGACAGATGGCTTGTGGCACACGATCATCGATGACGAGCGGACATTCGCGGAATCCACGCTGGCGGCGATGGTCGCATCCGCGCTTCCCGGGGCTGTTCGATCCGGCCTTCTCGACCGGTCGACACATGAATCGATGGAACGCCGCGCCCGGGAGGCAATCCCGGCGCTCATCGATCAGACGGGTGCCCTGCAATTGGTCACTGAAGCGACGCCGATAGGATCACGCGAGATGTACGCCACGCGGGCCTTCGGCGTATATCCCTGGGGACAGGGTCCAGCGCTCCTCGCGCTTTCGCGGCAACTCGACGGAGACGGAGAACACGAGCGGTCAGGGCTCTGATATTACAATTCAGGATCTGCGGCATTACACATGGCGGCCGTGCCCACACTTCCCAAGCTCGATCGTGCCCGCGCGTCGGATTCGGTGTTCGAGGTGATCCGCGAGAGGATCCTCACCCGCGTCTTTCGCCCGGGCCAGCGTCTCGACGTCCGGGCCTTGGCGCACCAGCTCGGCGTGAGTGCCACACCAGTCAAAGACGCCGTGAACCGCCTGGCCGCCGAGGGTCTCATCGAGATCCGTCCGCGCAGCGGCACATTTGTCGCGGGCCTCACGCCGGAGGCGGTCGCCGAGATCTTCCAAATCCGCCGGGCCCTGGAGTGCCTGGCGGCTGAGACGATCGGCGCCCGCCTCACGCCTGGCCTGCTCGCCCGCTTCACCGCGATCGTCGAGGCGCTCGATCGGCCCGTGGCGACCGATCGCGATCGCCTGCAACACGAACGGCACAACGTCGAGCTACACACGCTGCTCGTGGAAGCCTCGGGCAATCGGCGACTCGCCGAGCTCTATCGCAATCAGAATGCGCACCTGACCATTGCGCGCATTCACTTGCGCCGGCGGCCGGACGAGCCCCGGCTCGTCGAAGAGCGGCGCGAGCACCGCGCCATCCTGGAGGCGATCGAAGCCCGGGACACGGCTCGTCTCGTGTCACTGCTGGATCGTCACATTCGGCGTGCGGGACAAGCGCTCGTGGAAGATCTGCGGCAGGCTCAGTAGCGCTGCGAGGAGTTAAGGGTCCGGACTATCTACGAGAACATAGAGCTGCGATATACCGACAGACCCAATCGAGCTATGACGGCCTTCGGACGCTCGGGGGCCACGGACGCGGAGCGCGTCGCTCGAACACCCGGTTCCGCCGGCCGGAAAAACGCCTCTCCGGCGGCTTGTCACAGCAGGCGTGGGGCCCCCGAGTACCCCACGCCGGACTCGGCGCCTCCGAGGCGTTTTTCAAACTATCGCGTGCCGGCCGGCTCCACAGGGTGTTCTCCGCGACGCGCTCCGCGTCCGGGCCGCCCACCTCTCGGCACTTCACCCCTCTCATGAGGCGTAGTCTTGTTAAGCTCATTGCGTGGTCGCGGTCTCTGCTTACACCCCTGGTCGACTGTAAGCAGATTACGGTACTCTGAAAGTGCGCCCAGTCGCCTTTGGGGACCTGCGGGCTACACCTCGACATCTAGGCCGGCCACGAAGGCCGGATTGATGGCGTAGACTAGGCCTGACTCCTTCAACCTCTGCCGAACAGCGAGCAGGCGGTGCAAGTCGTAGCTGACCGAATAGATGTAGGTCACCTCTCCGTCCAATCTGACCAAGCCCAGCACTCCGTACCACAAGAGGATCTCAAGAAACGCGTCTCTCTCTTGCTCTGACCCGCTAACCTTCGACAGAATGGCCTCCACGTCCGAAGACGGCATGCGCTCCTTGCTGCCGATGAATTCGTAGAGAACATTCTCGGCCTCAACCAGCACGTCTCTGATCTCCAGCCCGATCTCAGCCAAAAGATCCGCAGAGAATGCCGCTACGCCTTTCCTGAAGTCCGACTCTTCAATGCGCTCGTGCCGAAGATTGATTGCTACGCTTCGGCAATGATTGAGCAAGTCCAGTAGAGCCCGAGGCCTCATCAGGCATCGCTCGATCACGTATTGAGAACTCTCCTCTCCGGCGACATGGCTCACCGCCAGCGAGCGCCAGATGTCCTCGAACGCTTGATTCTCGTCGAACCCATTAAAGACGAAACGGCGCCTGAGCAACTCACGCAGAAGATCCGCATCCGTCCAGTCCAAGGCGACCTTCGTGTCCTTGCCCTGTCTGGCGTCTGCTGAACGAGAAGCTCGTATACGTCGTTTCGCAGGAACACGAGCGTCCTACACGCGACCTCGTGGCGCTCAAGCTGCCTTTCAATCTTTCGTGTCGCTTCCAAGAGAGCCCGAATGATAACGAGGTCCTCGCCTTGGATACCATGAGCCGGCCAGCCCTTGTCTATGTTGTCAAATAGCAACCATAGCGAATCCTTCAGTTGCAAATAGCGCTCGACCTGCTCCCTGAGCGCCCTCACGTCATGGACATAGAGCAATTCAGTAAGCTGACCCTCAGACAGCCGTACATGAGCATCGCTTCCGTATTTGGCTTTGAATTCCGACCCAATGCGCTCCAGCAATACCGATAGACGTTCAGAGAAATCTCCTTCGCCTACGTAGAGATCGGAATCATAGGCACCCGCGAGAGAGCGATACGGCTCAAACAGTCGCGGATCACGAGTGTGAGGGACTCGGTCCTTTTCAAGGATCTTGTAGCAAATCTCAAGCAGCAGCAGGTACTCCCAGAACGCCGTGACCGTATGCTCCAGGGTGCCAGACGTCATGAGCCTGAGTACGTCCTCCTTGAACTTCAAGAGCTTGTAGCCCTCTGGCTTGAGATCCAGAACGATGTTGCCCTTGGCAGACCGAATGCGATCCCTCACGCGATGGAAAATAGCCGATTTACCTGACCCCTTACGCCCAACGACAACTCGCACGTCTCCGCGCAGGGCGCGCTGGTATGCGTTGATCTCAAGGTAGTACTCCGCGAGGTCGCGTAGTTCATTCTCAGCTGACGACGCTCCAAGGTTCACCTTCTCCAGAAGGTTCCTGGGCACTCGGACCGGCGATTCAACGGAAACCTGAAAGGCTTCGGTTACCCTCGTCGCAAACTCTGCTACTGATTCGTCAATCTGGTCGGGATGGTAGAACGCAACAACGAGGTCTCTGTAGTCGATAGGCACTGGCTCATCCCCGTTCTGCAATAGCAGAGTGACTCTCCCCATCCCATGGGACAAGCCAGCGAGGAAAGCGCTTCGAAGGTTGTGAACGCGGGCGTCGGCAACCGTGTTGGGAACAAAGTGAACCAAGATGCCAAACGACTGTGCGACCTGACGAATCGCATCGGGACCAGACAAGCGCGGCTGTTCATTCGGGTCGAAGCTCCGGAAGCCCAAACGGGCCTTCTTTACTCTGGCGATAATACGTGTCGCCGGATCGGTCTTGAACTTCGCGTCGGTGACGTACACTGGCGCCTTGCGATTCAGCTCAGCTGGAGGCAATCTGATAGGCTTGGCTTCAGGTATGGCCCGGAAGATCGCGGAGAGGTCTGACGAGTTCTCGTAAGTCCGGTAACCGAGGGTATCGAAGACACCGACCTCGCCAATAGTGGGCCCAGCGTCCTGAATTGCTGCATTTCGTACGAGGACCAGGGGTTTCTCAAGGCCGATCGCGTACCCAATCTCGTAGGTCACGTTGAAGTTGAGAACCGTCACATCTGCAAGGAAGTGTGTTGAACTTGCTATCGCGCCGAGGACCTCCGTTCCAACGAAGCGACCGGCTATGTCAGTCTCTATCCAAGTCTTGATCGTGGACAGGCCTGAGCGGTCCTGGATCTGTCGAACTGCTGCTTCGATCGTGTCGCCAATGGCTCGCGGCATCGAAGCATGCGCAACAAAGGTTTCACCATTGCCCATCTGCGCACTCTCGCGACTAACAATCTACGCGTCACGCTCGACGAGGGCCCGGATGCGGACGGAGCGCGGACGTTACAAAGCGGAGCAATTATGTCACGTCCGCGCGTTGTGATTCTGTGTGAGACGGGCGTCCACTCGTCATCCGCGTAGGCAGATTTCACGCTGCCGCCCACGAGGGCTCCTCCATCATGTGGTCGATCTCTCGTACCAAGTTGCCGAAGTTTCTCCCCTCGCCGCACACTGCACCACTGTGGGTGTCGCGCAGTCAACCCGAAGCGTACGTTCACACGGGCGACGTTGTGCACGGCGGCAGCGGTGCCGGCACCGCCATCGCCTCCAGCTCGGGCACTGCCCAGGCACCATGAAGGACGGCCGGCAGCCTTGTGGCCGTGCAATCAGCACGGTCCCAATCAGCGTGGGAGCTGTCGTGAGGTGGGCGCCGGGGACGCGGCACGCGTCGCGGAGAACACCCTGTGGAGCCGGCCGTCACGCGATAGTCTGAAAAACACCTCGGAGGCGCCGAGTCCGGCGTGGGGTACTCGGGGGCCCCACGCCTGCTGTGACAAGCCGCCGGAGAGGTGTTTTTCCGGCCGGCGGAACCGGGTGTTCGAGCGACGCGGGCCGCGTCCCACGGCCCCGGAAAGCGCTGAACCCAGTGAGCAGCGAGCGCAAAGTACAGGGCGGAACTTGTTAGTCCTCACGTGACTCGCCGACCGCGGCGGGCACCTGTCCTGCGGACTCTTCCACGCCCGCCTCTTCCTCAGCCACCGAGACGCGGCCACCATCGTCTGCGCCAGCTCTCTTGCGGCGTGGCCGGATGTCGTATCGCTTGATCATCTCGTTGAGCGTCGTCGGCTTGATGTGCAGGAGCTCCGCCGCCTTCTTCTGGACGCCACCGGCGGCCTCGAGCGTCGCCTCGATGAGCTGCCGCTCGAAGTTGCCGGTCACCTCTTTGAACGAGATGCCGTCGGGCGGCACGACGATGGAAGGAAGCTGGAAGCGGCGCTGGCCCTTGACCTGATCCGGAATGAGCTCGGGTCCAATCCGGTCACCTGAGCCCAGGACGACCGCCCGCTCGACGACGTTCTCCAACTCCCGCACGTTGCCGGGCCAGCCGTACTCCATCAGCAGGTCCAGTGCGTCCGGTGCGAGCTCGATATCCTTGCGGTTGTTCTCCTCGCCGTACTTCTCCAGAAAGTGCTGCACCAGCAGCGGGATGTCCTCCTTGCGCTCGCGGAGAGGAGGAAGCGCCACGGCGATGACGTGCAGTCGGTAGTAGAGATCTTCTCGAAACTTCCCCTCCTCTGTCAACTGCTGCAGGTCGACGTTGGTCGCCGCGATGATGCGCACATCGACCTTGATCGTTTCCACGCCGCCGAGGCGCATGAACTCGCGCTCTTGCATCACACGCAGCAGCTTGGCCTGCGTGTCGACGGGCACGGTGCCGATCTCATCGAAGAAGATGCTCCCCTTGTCGGCAATCTCGAACAGCCCCTTCTTGGGCGCGATCGCCCCCGTGAACGCCCCCTTGACGTGACCGAAGAGGTTCGACTCCAGCAGGTCGGGCGGCAGGTTACCGGAGTTCACGGTGACAAACGACCTCTCGGCGCGCGTGGAGTGCGTATGCAGGGCTCGTGCGATCAGCTCCTTGCCTGTGCCACTCTCTCCGCACACGAGGACCGTCGAACGGCTCGGTGCGACCTGGATGACGAGGTTGAACACCTCTCGCATCTTCCCGCTCCGGCCGATGATGCTGTCGAATTTGATCGCGCCGTGCTGGAGGCTCTGTTTGAGCGCGCGGTTCTCGTTGACGAGGCGCCGGCGCTCGACCGCGTTACGGAGGACCACGAGCACTTCGTCGTTCTTGAACGGCTTGGAGATGTAGTCGAACGCGCCCCGCTTCATTGCCGCGATGGCGGTCTCGACCGAGGCAAAAGCCGTCAGCATCAGCACTGGGAGCTCCTCATCGATCCTCTTGAGCTCTTCCAGGGTGCTGATGCCATCGAGGCCAGGCATCATGATGTCGACGATGGCCGCATCGAACGGCATCGAGCGGGCAATCTCGAGGCCCTCCGATCCGCTCGCGGCAAGACGTACCTGGTACCCCTCACGCGTTAGAAGCGTTTCGAGCACCTCACGCATCACCTCTTCATCGTCAACAACCAGGACAGTTCCGTGCTGCTTCATGTTCTTTTCAAGGGTAAAGGCCGAAGGGACCAAGGGCTGAAGGGATTCAGGGGTTCAAGCGACGGCGGCGCCCAACATCCGCAGTCTCCCTTGATCCCTCAATCCCTTTATCCTATCCCTTTACCCCTTGATCCCTTTACCCTTCGCTCCGCCTCGCTCCCAAAGCTGAGGCTCTCGGAAACGTCAGCGTGAACCTCGTGCCCTGATCGGGCCGCGCCTCACACGTTATCGTACCGTCATGGTCATGCACGATGCCGTACGTAATGGAGAGGCCGAGACCGGTTCCCTCGCCGATTGGCTTCGTCGTGAAGAAGGGGTCGTAGATTCGTGAGAGATGCTCGCTCGGGATCCCGCTGCCGGTGTCGGCGATCTCGATGGTGACGTCGGCGTCGCTGCTGCGTGTCGCCACCGAGAGCCAGCCCCCCTTGGGCATGGCGTCGCGCGCGTTGAGGAACAGATTGAGAAAGACCTGTTGCAGCTTGTGCTCCACGGCCCTGATAACCGGCTGATTGGCGTCGAAGGCTTTGCGCACCTGCACCCGGCTGGTTCGGAACTGGTGCTCGACCAGCGAGAGCACGTCATTGATGACCAGATGCACGTCGATGGGCGCCGCATCGACTTGCGCCGGTCGAGCCAGGTTCAGCAGACCATTCACGATCTTGGCTGCGCGGAACGTCTGGCGCTCGATCTTCTCGAGAAGGCGTCTCTTGGGATCCGAAGGCGCCGACTGCTCCAGGAGCATCTGGGTGAAGCTCGAGATACCGGTGAGCGGCGTGTTCACCTCGTGGGCGACGCCGGCGGCGAGCAAACCCAGCGACGCCATCTTCTCCGAGATCTGGAGCTGCTCTTCGAGCTGGACCCGCTGTGTCGTGTCCTCGATGATGAGAATCGTGCCAGCGGTCTCGCCGTCGGGGGTGCGTAAAGGCGCCATGGCCGCATTGACGAGCAGTGTCCGCGGCTGGTCGGGATGACGCGACGCCAGCGGCACACGATACGCAATCGCGCCTGGTCCTCCCCCCTGCTGCGCGCGGCTGACCGTGTCGAGAAACGCCGAGTCGAACAGCTCGTCCAGCGGCCGGCCGATGGCTGCCTCCGCGCTCGATCCGTAGAGCCGCTCCATCGCCACATTCCAACGCACGACGCGGTTGTCGAGGTCGGTCACCAGAAGACCGTCCTGCAGGGACCGCAGCACGTTCTCGTTGAAGCCGTGCAAGCGGTCGAGCTCACGCGCCTTCTCGTGCAACTGATGATAGAGGCGGCCGTTCTCGATGGCGGTCGCCACTTGGCCCGCCACGGCCGAGAGCAGGGTCATGTCCTCGCTGCTCAAGGGCTCACCGGTCGGCCGAGCGCCGAGGGCCATGACCGCGATGAGCCCCTCCTTCGAGTGACAAGGCACGAAGTAGTGGACACCCTGCTCACGCCAGCTCCGCACCTCGTCGGCGCTGAAGCGGCGCGCGGTCAAGAGCTCGTCGAGGGCGACGGTGTGTCCGGCGGCGAGCCACTCGCCAATGCCGGACTCGCGCGGCAATCGCACCAGCTCGTCGCCAAACCCGCGTTGGTGAATGGCGGCCAGCGCGCCCGGCTGCTCCGAGAGCGGCGTCGACAGAAGCGCCATTCGATCGACGTCCAGCGTCTCCATGACGCGATGGACGAGACGCTCGCTCAGCCGATGGATGTCGAGATCGCGATTGAGGTCGCGGGCAAAGCCAATCAGCGCGCGCCGGTAGTCGTAGCGATCGCGGTAATGCGCCTTGTCGAGCGCGGTTTGAATGGCGTTCTTCACGATGGGCGCAAGCAGGACGACCACCAGCGTGGCGAGGATGGCAATGACCGAGTTGGTCGGCTGCGAGCCACCGAGGAGCACTTCGCTGGCTAGCTTCAAGAGCACCGCGTAGATTGCCGCAATCGCCGCAATGGCCGTGGCGTACACGACCGTGCGCTTGATGATGACCTCGACATCCATCAGGCGGTAGCGCACCACCGCCGATGCAAAAGCCAGCGGGACCAGCGCCAGCGGGATAGCGAGCAGCCCGAGCTGCCCCCACGGCTCGAAGCCCAACATCCACGGTAGGCCGTAGCCGGCGATGAATGGCAGCGCCCCGAGCGTCGTGCCCCAGACGATCCAGCGAAGCTGCCGACGCGCCGTCACGGATCGCATCCGCCGCAGCGCGTGCACCATGATGGCGAGCCCGGCAATGAGTCCCACAGCCAGGTACACCATCTCCAAGCGATCGATCTGCTCGAGCAGCCGCGAAAAGGTCTCGCCGTTCACCTCTGAGAGGAAGAGCGCTGCGCGCGCGCCGCCCAGCAACACCGCCGGTGCATAGAGAAGCGGAACGAGTGCGCGCCCAGCCGCCGTGCGCACCCAGGCGCTCGGCCGCTCTGGGAAGACCAGCGCGAAGTGCATGAAGAGCGGCGGCAACGCCAGCATGGCGACCACGTCTGCCCAGTAGTAGACCCAGTCGAGCCGATCGAGCTGGCCCGTATAGGAGAAGGCGCAAATGCCAAAGAAGGCGATGGTGAGCCAGAAGAAGTGGAGCGTGGCCTGATGGTGAGGCCGCTGCAGTCGAATGGAACAGCCGACGAGCAGCGTGAAGATACCAACCGCGGCGAACGGAAAGTACACCGACCGGTGACCAGCCGGCGCCGGGGCGAGCTCGATCTCCTGAATGCTCGGGCCGCTAGCGCGACGAATCTGATATCGAAGCCGCGTGCCCCGCGTGCTTCCGTGCTGCCAGTTGAAAACCTGCTCGGCATTCTCGACAGGCTGGTCATTGATGGCCAGCAACATGTCGCCGGACCGCAGGCCGGCGCGCGCGCCGGCGCTATCGGCGGCCACCTCGATCGCCACGACACCGTCGGAACGCCCCTCCCAGAGCACACCATCCTCGACCGCCCGCAAGGTCGCCTGAGCGAAGAAGTTGCTCACGGCCAGCGCCAGCAGGGCGGCCACCACGAGGACAGCCAACGTGCCATGGACCCAGGGGCCGAACCGCCCGCGAAGCGTCGCCGAGGTGTGCGAGAGACGGTCCAACATGGAGGAAACACGCACCAGCAGACCGCCAAACACCCAGGGAAGCGGTCGAGTTGTGGGGCGTGTTACCAGGGAAGCAAAGGACATACCACGGTCCGCTCTGGCTGCGGCCGCTCGGGACCTTTAGACGCGGGCGTTTCCAGGCGCCAATCCCGATGGATGCAGAGGCGGCTCCAAGAATCGAGTATGGAATGTCCAAGAATTTGAATCAAGGAGAGTTATGGCTGACGGGGTGGCAGATGATGGGGTGACAGGCTGGTAGGGCGCGCTCGCCATGAGCGAGCCTGACGGCTCGCCGAAGGCGGGCCGTCAGACGAGTCGAATGGTCAGAATCGCACCAGCAGCCCGCCCACCATACGCTTCGGCGGGCCGACCACCAGCAGCTCGTCGTAGAGAGAGGCGCCGGGGACGCTTTCGCGGAACAGGTTCCGCACCGAGACCAGCGCTTCCCAACGCGTGTGGCCCGTGGTGAGAAACGGGAGGTGCTGTGTGACCTGCACATCGAAGCGATACGCAACGCCGGGTGCTGCATCCGGCACGTTACGGTCGGTGAACGCGGTGTTGATCTTGTAGACGGCGACGACGTTCGTCTGGGTGCGAGCGACGTCGGTGGCAACGGTGGCGGTCACGTCGTGAATGCGCTCATGGGCGAGACGTACGGCGTCGGGCGCCCACAGGAGCAGCAGCGCTTTGTCACCAACGCTTTCCCACTCGGCCGTTGCCACCGAGTACTCGACCTCGCCGCGCACCGGGCCTGCCACGGGCCGCGCAACGCTGAACGCCCAACCGCCGGCAGTGAGATTGCCGGCGTTGGCCACGCGATAGTGTCCAAGGTCAGCGTCGATGGGCTCGGGCGAGTCGCTGGAGTTGAACAAGGCGACGAGCTGGTTGTCGATCGCCTGCTCGAAGCGACGCACGCCGACCACGAAGGAGGCCACCTCTCGTTCGATGCCGAGCTCGATGTGCCGTGTGCGCTCGACGCTGAAGTTGTCGTCGGCGCCCAGCGGCGCAAACGTGCGTTGTGGCGGCAGAACGAAGCTGGTCATGCCGCGCGGCTCGAACTCCTCGGCTCCAGGCGCCAGCATCTGCTGCGAGACTGCGGCTCGAACCCACGTATCGGCCATCGGCGAGAAGACGAAGGCTGCAGTTGGACTGAGCAGGCCTTCCCGATCGAGGTAGTCGTGCCAGGCGTAGCGGGCGCCGTAAGTGAACATCGCCCGACGCGAGAGCATCCAGCGGTCGACGGCGTGCACCACACCGACGCTGCGACTCTGCTCGTCGATTGCGAGAAGCGCGGCAGGCGTGTCCTCGTCGTACTGCTGTGCGCTGAACGAGGCGCCGAGGTTGAGCGCGTGGCCGCTGGATGGCGCGCGCGTGTACGCGCCGGCGAGGATCCAGGAGGAAATGTCGCCGTTGGTGAGCGCCCCCTGCACTTCCCATCGGCCGTTCTGGCCGATCGGCGCACCAAGCGTGCCGTACGCAACGCCGCGCGGCGTGTTCTCGGCCGTCAGCCAGTCGAACGGACCGTCGCCAGCGAAGTGGCTTGCCGTCAGCAGACGGAACTGACCGGACAGCGAGGCGTCGTTTGCGAACAGCCCCGTGTTCCCCAGCGACGCTCCCGGCATGCGGCGCAACAGTGAGGCCCGCTCGACGAGCCAGGATGGGTCGTCGAGGCTGGTGCCGGCGACGACCACGTCACCCTCGGCACTGCGCAACACAGACCGCCTGGTGTGACGTAAGCGCCACGCGCGCGCGCTGTCGTCAGGCGTCTCGGCTTCTGCGTCATTGGCCGATGGCTCGACTGCCTTCGGCTGTGTCGTGTTCCCACCAAACCCCGCTGTGAGCAGCGACCGCGGTTGCGCTGTGACTGCCACGCCGGTGAGCGGGGCGAGCTGGAAGACTTCCCGCACTGGAGTCGAGGGTCGGACCTCGATCCGTCCACGCAGAGACGCCGCGTAGCCAGGCAGCTGAGCGCGCAGGAGATAGATGCCAACAGGAACAGCCGAGAAGGAGAATCGCCCTAATGGGTCGCTGAGCGTGAAGAGGGCGTCCGGCCCAAATGCCGATATCGCCACGCCAGAGAGCGGGGAGCCCCGGTCGTCTGTGACAACCCCTTCGATCCGGCCCGAGGTGAGCGTCGCCGTGCGAAGCGACAAGATCGACACCTCGCCCGACCTCGCCACGCGGGCGACCGGCTGCGCGCCGCCCGGGATCGCCGAGCTCAACACACCGACCATCACTGCCGCGACGAGGACGGGCGGACGAGTCATCGAAACCCCCCTCTTTCCCCCGGACCCTAGGTCCGGGCGACAGGGTGCAGCCCTGAGCCTCGGTCCGGGACTGCCTCCTTATTCTACGACGCCGCGACCTTGAACGGGGCATCCCGCGTGAGGGACTTCCCGCTGATATTGTCCGTCACCTTGATGACGAGTCGGAAATCGCCGTCCTTCTTGAGATCCGACACCGCAAAGCTCAAGCTTACAGCGAGCCGATCGGCGCTCTGATCCACGGTCGATGCGTCGTACGTTTGAGGCTCCAGCTTCACGAATTCCTTCTCGGCCTCTCCTTGTTTTTCGAAGAGCTGATACTCGACCGTCACGTCCGGCTTTTGATTGGGGTCCGTGCCAAAGTTGTAGACGAACAGCACGAGGTTGACCTCGTCTCCCTGCGTGAACAGGCCGTCCGCGGCGATGCTGAGCCGCGCCCGGCCGAGAGTGTAGGGATTTTCGTGCCGTTCTTGCGGGGTGGGCTCGTTGGGCAACTCCTCCATGTTCTTGGCGAGTAACACAGAGCTCGTGGTGAGGTCGCCGCCAAGGAAGTCCGGGACGTCTAGCGCCTGCTTCACGACAATGGCTTGGAACGGCTTGGACGCGTCACCAGCCCGCTCACGCAGCGCGACATAGAGATCGTATGAACCGGTTGGGAGCAGGGCATAACCGCTCAGGACGCTTGGCTCGTTCGGCCCGAGTTGCTTCGCCGTCGCGACGTAATAATCCTCGAAGGGGAACTTCGTCTCGCCGGCATCTTCGCCGGCTTGATCCTCGCTCCGTTCCTGTTTCTGCTCTGTCGCTTGTTGTCCAGCGGCGCTCGCCTCGCTACCGCCTGGTGCCTGTCGCGCCTTCGCAACGGCCCGCACATACACCGCTACCGCAGGCGAGGGAATCGCCTGCGAATCGAGCGTGAGCTGAAACGGCACGTAAACTTGATTGTCCGGGAAGCCCACGAAGTCGGTCGTGAGCGTCGGGTCGGACGGTGCCGTGGTGGCGCTTGGTGGTTGCTTGCCGCTCGGATCGACATTCCAGGCCGACGCGCCGGCAGTCTCGCTCTTCATGGCCTCGCTGACCAGCGCGTAGAGCGGCTTGACCTGCTCGACGACCGCTTTGTCCGGCTCTGCGGCCTCTGGTGGTTGTTGCTGCTCTGGCGGTTTCTCTTGTGCCGGCTGGGCGCCGGTCTGAGGCTGGGCGGTGTTCTGGGCCGCGGCAGACAGGGCCACCATGGCCCACATCAGGCTGGACACCCAGAGCGTTCGAACGAGCCTCGCCAACGACAGCATGAATCTTCCTCCAACCGCCGAAATCGGCTCATCATATCGGTCGCTCGACGAAGGTTCAAGGTTCAAGTTCGAGGTTCGAGATAAGAGGGGCAAGGCTCGAGGTTCGAGGTCCCCGTAACCAGCTGGCCTTGAGCCGTTTACGTTGAATTTTCAATCGAGAATCTTGCCCTCGCACCTCGCACGCTGCGCCTCGAACCTTGAACCTTTTCACCGTGATATCATCCGCCTGATTCGCGGCTCCTTTCCGCCGCTGGCCCCACGCCCTTATGCAGGACAACACGCTCGTCATCGTGCTCGCGGGAGGTGTCGGGGAACGCCTCTATCCGTTGACCAGAGAGCGCGCGAAGCCTGCTGTCTACTTTGGGGGCCCTTACCGCATCATCGACTTCACGCTGAGCAACTGCGTGAATGCGGGCTTTCGCCGGATCTTCATCGCCACGCAGTACAAGAGCCTCTCGCTCAACCGCCACATTCGGATGGGTTGGGGCGTCGTGTCGGAAGAGCTCGGAGAGTTCGTCGAGATCATTCCCCCCCAGAAACGCGTGAGCGAGAACTGGTATCTCGGCACCGCGGACGCGGTCTACCAGAACCTGTATTCGATCGAGCGCGAGGCGCCCCAGCATGTCATCGTGCTGTCGGGCGACCACGTCTACAAGATGGACTATGCGAAGATGCTGCGTTTTCACCGCGAAAAGGGCGCCGCACTGACGCTGGCCGCGATCGAGGTGGACGTGGCAGATGCGTCGCGCTTTGGCATACTCCGGGTGGATGAGACCGAGCGGGTCGTCGGCTTTCTCGAGAAGCCAAAGGACCTGGCGCCTGCACCCGGCTCCGGTGGCGCCCTGGCCTCGATGGGCGTTTATGTCTTCGACGCGGACGTGATGGTGCGCGCGCTGGAGGAGGACGCCGCACGGTCGACGGCACACGATTTTGGCAAGAACGTGATTCCGGCGCTCATCGAACAGGTGCCGGTCTATGTGTATCGCTTCTACGACGAGAACAAGAAGGCGGCAAAATACTGGCGGGATATCGGCACGCTGGACGCCTACTACGAGGCCAGCATGGATCTGTGTCAGGTGAATCCGGAGTTCAACCTGTACGATCCCGAATGGCCGATTCGCACCTATCAAATGCAAGCGCCGCCGGCAAAGTTCGTCTTCGCGGAGGAGGGCAAACGCTGCGGGCAGGCACTCGACTCGGTCATCTCGAACGGCGTCATCATTTCCGGCAGTCGCGTCGACCGCAGCGTGCTCTGCCCGAACGTGCGGGTCCATAGCTTCTGTCACATCCAAGAAAGTATTTTGATGCCTGGCGTACGGGTTGGCCGGCACGCACGCATCCGGCGCGCCATCATCGACCGCGACGTGTTCATTCCGCGTGGCGCCAGCATCGGCCACGACCTCGAGGAGGACGCCAAGCGCCACACCGTGACCGAAACGGGCGTCGTCGTCGTCACCGCCGACGATGAGCCCCGCGTGGTATCACCTCCTGCGGAGGCGCTTGCGATCGAAGAGGAAGCCGATCGCAGGGCGGGGCTAGAGGTCGGAGGCAGGTAGAAATTAGTGGCTTCAAGGAGGCTGTGTGAAGATCCGACAGGTGGTTGCGCGTGAGATTCTCGACTCGCGAGGCAACCCGACGGTGGAAGTCGACGTAGAGCTGGAGGGTGGCGCGGGAGGCCGGGCGGCGGTGCCGTCCGGCGCATCGACCGGTGAGCGGGAAGCGCTCGAGCTTCGAGACGGTGACAAGTCTCGCTATTTGGGCAAGGGTGTCCAGAAGGCCGTCGGCAACGTCAACGGTGAGATCGCCCGAGCGGTCGTGGGAAAAGAGGTCGATCAGACGACGCTGGATCGGCTGCTCATCGATCTCGATGGCACGCCGACCAAGGGACGTCTAGGGGCAAATGCGATCCTCGGCGTCTCGATGGCGACACTCAAGGCGGCGGCGGCAGCAGCCGGCGTGCCTCTGTACGAGCACATCGGCGGGCTGCGTCGCGCGCTTGCAGACGGCGAGGCACCGAACCTGCTCCCAGTCCCCATGATGAACATTCTCAACGGTGGCGCGCACGCCGACTCGAACGTCGACTGTCAGGAGTTCATGGTGATGCCGGTCGGCGCTTCCTCGTTTGCCGAGGCGCTGCGGTGGGGCACAGAGGTCTTCCACAGCCTGCGCGCGATCCTCAAGAACAAGGGCCTCGGCACGGGCGTTGGTGACGAGGGTGGCTTCGCGCCGAACCTGCGCTCCAACCAGGAAGCGCTGGAGGTGGTGCTCGAAGCGGTGTCACGCGCAGGCCTGAAGCCCAGCGACCAGGTCTCACTCGCGCTCGACGTGGCCTCCAGTGAGCTCTGGAGCGGCGGCACGTACGTCTTCAAGAAGTCGGGGGACCGGACGCGCACATCGGACGAGATGGTCGCACTCTACGAGGACTGGGTGCGGCAGTACCCGATTGTCTCCATTGAAGACGGGCTCGCGGAGCAGGACTGGGACGGCTGGAAGATCCTCACGGCCAAGCTGGGAAATCGGGTTCAGCTCGTTGGTGACGATGTGTTCGTCACGAACCCGGCCATTCTCCAAGAAGGCATCGCGCAAGGTATCGCAAATGCGCTGCTGGTGAAGCTGAATCAGGTGGGCACCGTGACCGAAACGCTGGAAGCCATGGTGATGTCCTGGAAGGCAGGTTACGCCACGATCGTCTCACATCGTTCAGGCGAGACCGAAGATAGCACGATTGCGGACCTCGCCGTGGGAACACGTGCTGGTCAGATCAAGACGGGCTCGGCAAGCCGGAGCGATCGCACAGCCAAGTACAATCAGCTGCTGCGCATCGAAACAGAGCTGGGCACGAGCGCCAAGTACGCGGGCCGCGCGGCCCTCAAGCAGCTCGCCGCAGCGTAGGCGAGCCACGAAGGTCGTTGAAAGCGGAAGGCACCATGCATCGACTCGTACTGCTCCGCCACGGCGAGAGCGTGTGGAACAAAGAGAATCGCTTTACCGGCTGGACCGACGTCGATCTCTCCGAGGGCGGCGTCGAGGAAGCACGCCGCGGTGCTCGCCTGCTCGCAGGAGAAGGTTTTACGTTCGACGTCGCCTTCACCTCCGTGCTCAAGCGGGCGATCCGCACGTTGTGGATCGCGCTCGACGAAATGGATCTCATGTGGATTCCCGTGCACCGCGACTGGCGCCTGAACGAGCGGCACTACGGCGCCTTGCAAGGCCTGAACAAGGCGGAGATGGCGGCGCAACACGGCGAGGAACAGGTGAAGATTTGGCGCCGCAGCTACGACATCCCCCCACCGCCCCTCACGATGGATGATCCCCGTCATCCGTTGCACGATCGCCGTTACCACGCGCTCGGCCCCGAAGAGCTGCCGTCGGCCGAAGCGCTGAAGGATACGGTTTCCCGCTTTCTTCCCTATTGGCACGAGACCATCGCGCCTGCCATCCAACGCGGCGAGCGTGTGCTCGTCGCAGCCCACGGGAACAGTCTGCGCGCTCTGGTCAAGTACCTCGACAACATTTCAGACGCCGACATCGTGGGCTTGAACATTCCGACTGGGATTCCGCTCGTATATGAGCTGGATGGCTCGCTTGCACCGCGTAGTCATTACTATCTTGGCGATCCAGACGACGTCAGGCGAGCAGCCGAGCGCGTGGCGAGCCAAGGACAGGCACGCGGGGCCTGACCGGCTCCGCCAAGGCTACGGCGAGTCCGCCGAAGCTTTATGCGAAGGCGGAAGGCCGCGCGTCACTGTCTCACTCTACCTCTTCGGCGAACTCGTCAGGTGCAATTCGGAGGGAGCGCAAGAATCGTCGATCGTTGGCGCTCAGGACCAGTTCGGCCTGATGCCGCGTGACCCCTTTGGTGGTCGAGCTCTTCGCGACCGCCTTGCCCTTCAGTCGGGCAAATCCCACCGATGCTTCCAAGGACACCCGCATATCGAACCCGGCTGCGCGCGCACGGGCTTGAACTGCTGCCACTGCGGGATCCGCGGCAACGGCCGCCGCGATGGCATCGGCGAGATCCTTGACTAGGCGATTGACGGTATCGTCCATCGACTCATCTCCTCGCCACCACCGGGCTGGGTGCCGGGCGGCAGCCCGTGGCGCGACCGATCTCGAGAAGGGCAGGAGATCGACGATCGGGCGCTTGCGGGCGATTCATGGCTATGCGGCGAGCAGTGTGGGATTTATTTGCGATTCTAGCTGTCGCCTTCAACACTGTCAAGAAACGACCGTGTTTACAATAGTGCTTGGTGCAGCACACGGGGACCTTGGGAGATAGGGGACCGCCCTCAGTTTTAGGTAGGGCCGCCTCGCCGAGGCGGCCGACGGCGCGGGAGGCTGACGCGCCCTACCATCGAGCTTGTGAGCCAAGAGTTCGAGAAATGCCAAACGTTGTGGATACACCAGCTGATCTTGGCCCGTGGGAGTATACGCGCGACGGAGGGTACCCGGGCCGGTTCCCATTCACGCGTGGAATCCATCCCACGATGTACCGCGGTCGTCTGTGGACGATGCGGCAGTACGCCGGCTTCGGCACGGCGGGCGAATCCAACCAACGGTATCGCTATCTCCTCTCGCACGGCGTCACGGGCCTCAGCGTCGCCTTCGATCTCCCCACGCAGATGGGCTACGACTCCGATCATCCGCTTGCGGCGGGGGAGGTGGGCCGCGCGGGTGTGGCAATCGACTCGATCGAAGACATGGCGGAGCTCTTTGCCGGTATTCCGCTCGATCGTGTGTCGACGTCGATGACCATCAACGCGACCGCCATCATCTTGCTGGCGCTCTCAATCGCCACGGCAAGGCGCCAGGGTGTCGCGCCGCGAGCGCTCTCCGGCACCGTACAAAACGACATCTTGAAGGAGTACGCAGCCCGCGGCACCTATATCTATCCACCGCGGCCCTCACTCCGTATCGTAACCGACATCTTCGAGTACTGCGAGGCCGAGCTGCCGAACTGGAACACGATCTCCATCAGCGGCTACCACATTCGCGAGGCAGGTGCGACCGCCGTTCAAGAGCTGGCGTTCACCTTCTCCAACGCCATCGCGTACGTCGAAGCCGCACGCGCGCGGGGCCTCGACATCGACGCGCTCGGTCAACGTCTCTCGTTCTTCTTTGCCTGTCACAACGACTTTCTCGAAGAGGTGGCCAAGTTCCGCGCCGCACGCCGTCTCTGGGCCCGCCTGATGCGCGAGCGGTTCGACGTCACGAACCCCCGTGCCCAACAACTGCGCTTCCACACGCAAACAGCGGGCAGCACGCTCACCGCGCAGCAATCGAACAACAATATCGTCCGCGTGACGATTCAAGCGCTGGCGGCTGCGCTTGGGGGGACGCAGTCGCTCCACTGCAACGCGCGCGACGAGGCATTGGCGCTTCCCACCGAAGAATCCGCGCGGATCGCGTTGCGCACGCAGCAGATCGTCGCCCACGAAAGCGGTGTGGCGAACACGGTCGATCCGGTCGCCGGTGCGTACACCATCGAGCGGCTCACGGACGGGATCGAGCAGCAGGTGTGCGAGATCATCGATCGTATCGATCGGCTCGGCGGCACCCTCACGGCCATTGAGTCCGGTCTCGTGTCGCGCGAGATTCAGGAGTCGGCCTACGCTGCGCAGCAGGCTATCGAGCAGGGAGAGACGGTGATCGTAGGCGTCAATCGCTTCTGTGCGAGCGAACCGGTCCGCCCAGAGGTGCTCGCCATCGACGCAGCGATCGAGCGGAAGCAAATAGAGCGTGTGCGCGCTGTACGCGCCGGCCGAGATCAAGCCGCTTGTCGCCTGGCGCTCGAACATGTCGCCCGCACCGCACGCGATGTGTCGAATCTGGTGCCGCCGATCGTCGCTGCGGTCGAGGCACGCGCCACGCTCGGCGAGATCGCGGACACCCTCCGCTCGGTGTTTGGAGAACATCAGCAGGTTTCGGATTGAAGGGGTCAGGGTCAGGGCGCCCTCTCATCTCGCAGCTTCGTCGGACCATGACACGCGACGGCCAGTCTCTGCTCGAGATCGATCAGCTCACGGTCGGCTTTCCCTCCCCCAACGGGTGGGTTCACGTCGTCTCGGAAGTGAGCTTGACTATCGCGCGCGGTGAAGTGCTGGCGCTGGTCGGCGAATCTGGGTGCGGCAAGACGATGACCGCTCTGGCCCTCCTGCGGCTCACGCCGCCGCCGGGTCGAATCCTGGGCGGCTCCGTTCGCTTCGAGGGGCGAGAGCTGACCACGCTCTCCGAGCCAGAGATGCAGCTGGTGCGTGGCGCACGGATTGGGCTCATCTTCCAAGAGCCCATGAGCGCGCTCAACCCGGTGCTGACAATCGGGCGGCACATAGAAGAAACCTTGCGCGTGCACGGCATGACCGTGCCCGATCCGCGAACGCGTGCGGTCGAGCTGCTTACCGAAGCCGCGGTGGACGACCCGGCGCGGCGCCTGGACCAATACGCCCATCAACTCTCGGGAGGCCTGCGCCAGCGTGCGCTCATTGCCCTCGCGCTGGCCTGTCGGCCCGTGCTGCTCATTGCCGACGAGCCGACGACTGCGCTGGACGTCACGATTCAGGCGGAGATTCTCGACCTGCTCGCACAGCTGAGAAAGAAGCATGGCCTCGCGCTGCTCTTGATCTCGCATGACCCCGATGTGGTTGCGCACACGGCCGATCGTGTCGCCGTGATGCAAGCTGGACGCATCATCGAGGAGGCACCCGTGCGGACGTTGTTCGAGGCGCCACAGCACCCTTATACGGTCGATTTGATGCGCGCTGGGCGACTGGGCGGGCGGGTGACGGGGTGACAGGGTGACAAGGTGACATCCGTGGAGGGCGCGGACAATATTGGCGAGGTGAAGGCGGCAGGCGATCGAGGGCCAGAAGGCAACGGCTCTCTTTGCCCGCTGATCGAGGTATGCGGTCTCGTCAAGACATATCCTCGAGGCCAAAGTCTCTTTCGGCGCTCAGACGATGTGCGGGTCGTCGATCGGGTGAGCTTTGCCATCGATGAAGGGGAGGCGCTGGCCTTGGTCGGCGAATCGGGCAGCGGGAAGAGCACGACGGGACGCTGCCTCTTGCGGCTCGTGGAGCCGACCGACGGCGAGGTCCGGTTCCGCGGCGAGAACGTGCTCGCCTTTTCACGTCAGCGCTTGCGCCGCGCTCGCCGTGAGATGCAGATGGTCTTCCAGGATCCTTACTCGTCGCTCAATCCACGGATGCGGGTCGGGCCCATCGTCGAGGAGCCGTTGATCATTCACGCGCTTGGGTCGCGATTGGAGCGCCAGACACGCGTCACTGAGCTGTTCGAGCAGGTGGACCTCGACGCTTCCATGACCCGGCGCTACCCGCACGAGCTGAGCGGTGGTCAACGTCAACGTATTGGTCTGGCGCGCGCGCTCGCGCTCAATCCGTCGTTCATCGTGTGCGACGAACCAGTATCCTCGCTCGATGCTCCCGTCCAAGCGCAGATCGTCCAGCTTCTCGCCGATCTTCAGCGACGGCTACGTTTGACGTATCTCTTCATTACGCATGACCTGCGCCTGGTCGAGCATTTTTGCGCACGCGTCGCCGTCATGTACCGTGGACGTATCGTGGAGCTCGCATCGTCGGCCAGCCTCTTCGAGACGCCGCAGCATCCCTACACCCGCGCCTTGCTGTCGGCAGCGCTGGGGTCGGATCCCGGCCAGCGCGGCACTCGGGTAAGATTCGATCAGACAACATTCGATCCGGATACCAATCTGCGCGAGGTGGCGCAGGATCACTGGGCGGCAATCTAAGTGGTCCGGTGCACAAAGACAGAACATCATGACCTCAACCCTTCAATCCGTGAGCGACATGGAGCCCGGTTTCCGCGACGCGTTTGCACGGTTGCTCGGCGCCCCGTCCGCGCCGACTCGTGGCGATGAATGCATCGTCATGTCCTGGGTGGAGAGCCCACTGGGCCTGCTCGTTGCAGGTGCTTCCACACGTGGACTTTGCTTGCTCGAGTTCAGCAATCCTCGGCGCCTTGCAACCCAAGTCGCGAGCCTTCGACAACGCTTTCAGTGTCGTCTGGTGCACGGAGAGCACGCGTTACTCGACCAGCTGAGCGACGAGCTTGGCTGCTATTTCGCGGGAACACTGACCGAGTTCACACTTCCGTTGGACTCCCCCGGCACCGAGTTCCAGCGGCGTGTGTGGGACACGCTACGGCGCATTCCCTACGGGGAGATGCGCTCGTACAACCAGATCGCCCGCGAGCTCGACAGCCCAGGCGCATCTCGTGCGGTTGGCCATGCCAATGGTCTCAACCGTGTGTCCATCGTGATTCCCTGTCATCGCGTCGTCAACGCAGATGGCAAGCTAGGTGGATATGGCGGCGGGCTGTGGCGAAAGCAGTACCTGCTCGATCTCGAACAGGGCAAGCGGCGACTGATCCTGGGCGACCAGCTTTCACCGCTCCCAGGGGCATAGCGCGGGGCCCCGAGCGAAAGGTACCCGGTTCCAATTACTGATTACTGGCGGTGTCGACGGCAGTTTTCGGGCCACGCGGCCGGGAAGGCGCCCTCTTTGCCTTGCGGGCGTCCTTCTCGATGTGGCCGTCGCGAAGGTTGATGACACGCTGCGCGTTCGCGGCGATGTCGGGCTCGTGGGTGACCAGGATGATGGTGTGGCCTTGCTTGTGGAGGCGATCGAACAAGGCCATGATCTCGTCGCCGGTCTTCGTATCGAGGTTGCCGGTCGGCTCGTCGGCGAGGAGGATCGACGGATTGTTGACGAGCGCACGCGCGACCGCGACACGTTGACGCTGGCCGCCGGAGAGCTCGTTTGGCCGGTGTCCCATGCGGTCGGCGAGCTCGACACGCTCGAGGGCAGCGGTGGCGCGCTGGATACGGTCTGGAGAGCCCACGCCCGCGTAGACGAGCGGGAGCTCCACATTGTGAAGGGCCGTCGCACGCGGCAAGAGATTGAACGTTTGGAACACGAATCCAATCTCCTCGTTACGGATTCGTGCGAGCTCGTCGTCGTCCATCTGGCTGACCTCCTTGGTGTTCAGGAGGTAGGTCCCCCGCGACGGCGTGTCGAGGCAACCAATCAGGTTCATGAGGGTCGACTTGCCCGACCCGGAAGGCCCCATGATGGCGACGTACGCGCCTCGCTCGATCTCAATGGATACGCCGCGCAGCGCATGAATCTCCTCTGCGCCCATCAAGTAGGTTTTCCACAGGTCTCGCGTCTCGATTAACGCCATAGTCGTTCCCTCAGGATATCGGGACCCGCATCGCCGGCACGAGAGGAACGTGCACCTCGAGCTCTCGAACCTCGTCCGGCGGCGCCGGAAATCGAGCGCGCACGACCCTCCGCTGGCCCGCCTCGAGCGCCCTGAGATCCCTCGACGTGTCAGGGCGCTCCTGCCCATCTCGTAGGACGAACAATTTACGGCCCTGGTTCGCTCTGGCCTGCGCCAAATAGACATCGGCGAGGGTGCCGCGGTCAGGCGCCGCCGACGCGAAGCGCTGGCTCAAGTCAATCGAGCCCGGCTCGCTCGACGTGTTGAGCAGTGCGAGCTCCAGCGCAATCGTCGCGGCCGAGTCGCGCCTGAGGGAGATCACCTGCACCTTCAATGTGCGCTCGTCGCCAACCGCTTCGGCTAGGGGCTTCGGCGCCTCGGCCGGTGGCTCGGCTGCCGCACTGGCCGGTTGGGACGTCTCCGTCTCCTCGCCGCATGCGCCCGTGCAGAGCGCCAGCAGGATCACAGCGGGCGTCCAGCTGCGCCACGTCACCGGCTGGCCTCCTCACGAAACAGCGCGGCGCCGAGAATCCCGCCAAGCGTGGGAATAACGAGACAGAGGAGGAAGAAGATGAGCGTGAGAACCACCATCATGGCCGCCTGGCTCCCATCCTGTTGACGATCCATCAGCTCGGCAAGCTGTCGGGAGAGCGACGGCGTTGCCACGCCGGCGCTGGCAAACGGGATCGATAATACGAGGCTCGTGGCGAACCCGGTCACACCAGCCATCATTCCCACCACGGCGCCGTCCGTGAACGAGAGCGGGGTGGGACGCTGCCGCTCGGCGAGATAGGCCGCGACGAGGCCACCGCTCACCAGCCACAGGCCACAGCAGTTCGCCACCTGAACGTACGGAATCGCCGTGAGCACGCCGATCAGGAGCCCGCCTACGACGCCCGGTTGCAGCTTCGTACGTCTCATGCCTCCTCCTCAAAGGTAAGGCGCGCTTGCCGGAAAAGGTACCCGGTTCCTTTTCCGGCGAGGCGTCCCTACCTAAGATCTCCATCGGCGGCTGCTACGCGTTCGGTGCTGGTGGTGCCGGTGGTATCGGTGGCGGCGGCGACGTGGGCGGCTCCCCTGGCGTCTGTGGAATGCCAGGTGGGAGGACCACGAGCTGCCCTTCCTGCGTTCCGCCCGGAGGCAGCTTGCTCTGGAAGATCGCCGTGCCGATGAGACCACCGACCGCGGCCATGACCGCCGTCACGCAGAATCCAATGAACGCAAAGAAGACGCTCAGAGCGCCAACGCCTACCTGCTCGATGATCTCGCGCGCGTCGGGCGGCATCTCACGCATCATCTCCGAGAGGCGCTCGTGAAATGGACCGCCAATCGGTGGCGGTAGCAAGCTCACGAACATGCCAACCAAGCTCGAGACGAGGAACCCCAGGATGCCCGCGAGCAATCCGACCAGCGCACCGTCGCCGTACGAGATGGGGAGTGGTTGGTTCTGCTGGAGCAAGTACGCGGCCAGCACACCGCCTCCCACCACCCACAGGCAACAGCAGACGTTCACCATGTTGACGAACGGCAACCCCGAAAGGATGCCAATCGTCAAGCCGGCAAGCAGTGCAGGCTGCAGTTTGCTCGACACGTCAGTCGTAATACTCGCGCCCGAGGTGTGTGATGAGCTCCTCGCCGCGCAAGTACCGGAGTGTGTTCTTCAGCTTCATCAGCTGAATGAACAGATCGTGCTCAGGATACACGGTCGGTGCGTGCATCGGGCTCTTGAAATAGAAGGAGAGCCACTCCTGGATGCCTACGAGCCCCGATCGCTGTGCGAGATCGAGGAAGAGCGCCAGATCCAACACGATCGGAGCGGCCAGGATACTATCTCGGCACAGGAAGTTCACCTTCAGCTGCATGTCGTAGCCGAGCCAGCCGAACAGATCGATGTTGTCCCACCCCTCTTTGTTGTCGCCGCGCGGCGGGTAGTAATTGATGCGAACGACGTGGCAGATGTCGTCGTAGAGATCCGGGTAGAGCTCGGGCTGGAGAATGTAATCGAGCACCGACGCCTTGCTGGTCTCCTTCGTCTTGAACGATTCGGGATCGTCGAGGACTTCGCCGTCGCGATTACCGAGAATGTTGGTCGAGTACCAACCGTGCACGCCCAGCATGCGGGCCTTGAGGGCCGGGGCAATCACGGTCTTGATGAGCGTCTGGCCTGTCTTGAAGTCCTTGCCTGCGAGCGGCACCTGCTCGCGCGCCGCCAGCGCTACGAGCGCCGGTACGTCGACGGTGAGGTTGGGTGCACCATTGGCGAATGGCACCCCTTCTCGAATCGCCGCGTAGGCGTAGACCATGCTCGACGGGATCGACTCGTCGTTGGCTGCAAGCGCCCGCTCGAAGGATTCGACCGACTGGTGAGCCGGTGTTTGTTCCATGTAGATCTCGGTGCTGCCACACCAGATCATCACAAGGCGCGCGAGACCATGGCTCTCTTTGAAGCGCCGGATGTCGTCGCGCACCTGGTCGGCGAGATCGCGCTTCGTCTGGCCCTTCTTGGTGTGCGAACCGTCGAGCCGTTTGACATATCGGCGATCGAAGACGGCCGTCCAAGGCGTGATGGCTTCGAGCTCCGGCCTCACCGCAGCTCGTAGCTGCTCGTCCAACACGCCGGCGGTCGTGGCCGCTTCGTAACAGTTGTCTTCGAAGATGTCCCATCCGCCGAACACCAGGTCGTCGAGTGACGCGAGTGGGACGAAGTCGCAGATGAGCGGCGAGCGTCCTTCGGACCGCTTGCCGAGTCGGATGGTCGCCATCTGCGTGAGCGATCCGATCGGCTTTGCGAGGCCTTTGCGGACCGCTGCCACGCCCGCAATGGTGGTTGTGCTGACGGCGCCAAGGCCGACCAGCAGGACGCCAAGTTTTCCGTGCGCTGGTGCAATCTCCGGTGAGCTGTTCACGGCAGGTCACTATATCATCGGGTTAGGGCCAAGGGCAGGGACGGATCAAAGGGATCAAGGGGTCAAGGGGTCAAGGGGTCAAGGGGTCAAGGGATCAAGGGGTCAAGGGGTCAAGGATGTGGGGGCGAGTCTTTCGCGACAGTCCGGTCTTCCGTTGGTTGAGTGGGAACAGCGGTCAATACGACCTCCCTGTCTCGATGAGCAGCGTGCGGATCGGCGATCGGCTGCTCTACATAGGCGGTGCCGATATGGGGCTGCTCGCGCTCCTCGCGACACGAACCGGGTTGAGCGGCAGCGCACGCTCACTCGTTGCAGACGAAGCTGCCGCGGCCCGTGTCCGGCAGGCGGCTGAACAACGAGGTGTGCTCGTGGAGGTGACCACGGAAGACCTCCAGGCTGGGTTTCCGTTCGACGCTGACGCCTTCGACGTCGCGATTGTCGACGCCAGTGCATCGTTGCCGCCGCTCGACTACAGCGAGGTGCGCCGCGTGCTTCGGCCCGGCGGCCGGGTAGTCGCGCTCGCCGGTTGCGCACGCCGGCGCCTCATGGGCAAGCCGCCCACGCCGGTGGGTCGCGGTGAACAGCTGCGCCAGGCGCTGGGTGGCGCCTTCCCCGCCGCGCGCATTCTCGCCGAACGTGATGGCTGGGTCTTTGTCGAAGCTTTGAAGGGACGAGGGTAGGAGGTTCAGACTGTCACCCTTGGGGGCCAACTCGTCGCCCGTTCTTGTCGTCGGTGGGTGACGCGGCGGCCTGACCCCCGTCCCTGGCCCCCGTCCCTGGCCTGTCGCCCCTGTGTCCTTTGCCCCTTGGCGCCAGGCAAGCTTTTTGCCCATGGTAATAGCACGTGGCGACGGTCTCCCACATCCGTTCGGCGCTCACACGAGAGGCAGCGCCAGAGAGCCCTGACGTCTACACGCCGCATGAGCTGGCGCGAGCCGCGGGCACACCGGTGGCACGGGTGCGCGCGCTCCTGGACGAAGGACGTATTGCGACGGTCGCCGGCGAATTCATCGCGCACGCCGGGGCGGTTCGGGTCGGCCGTGCTCTGAAGGCTGGCGAGCCGATCTCGCCACCGCATGCAGGATCCGCCTTTGTTTCCAGGGCGGTGGCGCTCTTCGCGACACGCCTCCCGATGCGGCGAGCGCCAGGCGCGGTGGCGGTGTCTTCGGCCGTTCATGGGCTCGTCGCTCTGCTTCTGATTCTGCTGGCGATACCGGGCGTTGGCGGCGAAGAAACGACCGACGTGGGCCACCTGCAGCAGGAACCGGCGCGGCTCGTATACCTGTCGTTGCCGGGCCCAGGTGGCGGCGGAGGTGGCGGCGGCCAGCAGGAGCCGAAGCCGGTGCCGCGCGCGAAGCGAAAGGGCACGAGCCTGTTGAGCAGCCCAGTGCCCGAGCCGGAGCCCCCACCTCCGGTGGAGCCGCCCCCAGAGCCGGAGCCCCCGCCGCCCATGCACCTCGAGCCGCTGCGCGCACCAATCGTTGCCGTGCCCGCCGAAACCGAGGAGCAGACCGGCGTGCTCGAGCCGCGGCAGGCCGAGGAAGAAAGCCAGGGCGCCGGTCAAGACAAAGGCGCAGGTGATGGTGCGGGCGTCGGCCGCGGCGACGGCGAAGGCTCGGGTGCCGGGGAGGGCTTCGGCGGCGGCACCGGAGGGGGACCGTACAGACCGGGCAGCGGTGTAGAGCCGCCCGTCATCGTGCGCGAGGTCAAGCCGGACTACACCGAGGAGGCCCGGCGCCGGAACATCATTGGCGAGGTCCTCCTCGAAGTCGTCGTCCAACGCGACGGGACCGTGGGGGACGTTCGCATGCTGCGCGGGCTGGGCTTTGGCCTCGACGACCAAGCTATGCGAGCCGTCAAGCAATGGCGGTTCAGGCCGGCAACACTGAGGGACGTCCCGGTGGATGTCCTGGTCGAAGTGGCTGTGGACTTCAACCTGAGATAGCGCTCGGATCAACACGATGCTGCTCATCACCCTCCTCTCACTCGCGGCGGCGGTTGCCGCGGCGGTGCTCGCGTGGCGCGTCACACAGGAGGCACAGCGGCGCTCCGACGCCCGCGTGGCTGTGTTGATGGCGGAGATCGGGGCCCTGCCATCGCATGGCTCCTCGGAAGCTGTCTCGCCGGGTCACGCGGATGGCTCGACGCGCGAACCTGGCCGCGAGCCGCACGCCGCGCCTCCCGTGCCAGCAGAGACCGCTGGAGCATCCAGCCCGATCTCGCCCACTGACGACCCAGAGACATTCGTGCACGACGAAAAAGTGCTGGTGTCCACTCTCTTCGCTCAGCAGACTGCGCCTGGCGCGGCGCGGCCCGTCCCGCTGTGGGCGCTCGTGGTCGGGGTTGCGGTGCTGCTCGGCGGTGGTCTCGTCGCGGTTTCGGCGTTATCGTCGTCATCAGGAGCCCGCCAGCCAGCCGCAACCGCTGCGGCCTCTGCGCCGCTGGAGCTGCTCTCGCTCGAGCACGAGCAGGAGCGTGACACCGTCGTCGTGAGCGGTGTCGTGCGCAATCCTGCGGATGCGGATGTGCGCCGTGGGATTACTGCGGTTGTATTCTTCTTCGATACACAGGGCCGGCCGCTGCGGCACACGGGCGCGCCGGACCAACTGTCATCGCTCGCACCTGGCACCGAGGCGCCTTTCACGGTGCGCGCATCACTGCCTGCCGGGGCGAGCCGCTTGCGTGTGAGCTTCCGGCAGAATAACGGCAGCGCGGCGCCGCATGTCGATCTTCGCCGCGCAGGAGGAGCGCCATGACACGCCGGACCTTTAGGTCAGTGGCCGTCCTCGCCGTGCTTGCCGGGCCGGTCTCGTCTGGGACGGTGGCCGCACAGCAAGAGCCGGATGAGCGTTTTCGGTTCCGCAGCGGCGTCGAGCTGATCAACGTCACCGCCACCGTGACGGACGGCGACGGCCGGTTCGTCTCTGGCCTACGCAAGGAAGACTTCACTGTCTTCGAGGACGACGAAGCCCAGACCATCACGCATTTCTCCGCCGAGCGTGTTCCGGTGAGCCTGGGGCTCGTGGTCGATACGAGCAACAGCATGGCGGGAGAGAAGATTGTCGCCGCGCGACGGGCGCTGGCACGCTTTCTCGAGCGCCTCGGTCCGGATGACGAGGTCTTCATCTCGATATTCGGAGATCAGGTGGAGGAGCTGCACGACTGGTCGCGAGATCGCGCGTCATTGCGTGAGGCGCTACGCCAGCTTCGGCCGCAGGGCGGAACGGCGCTCTACGATGGAGTCAGCGATGCAGTCGAGAAAGCGCAGAGCGGCCGGAATCGCAAGAAGGCAGTCGTGGTCCTCTCCGACGGAAACGACACGACCAGCCACACCAGCGTCGGCGACCTCAAGACGCTCATCCAGCAAAGTGAGGTGCTCGTTTATGCGATTGGCATCGAGGGCAACGGCGGTTCGAGCTTCACGTTGATGGGTGGCGGTGGCGGCGGTCAACAGTTCCCGCCGATCGGTCGACCCTTTCCAGTGCCGGGCGGCAGGCCGCAGTGGCCGCCAACGAGACGGCCGCCCACCATGCCGCGGGGACGGGTTATGCGAGGCGACTACGGCCTGAACGTGCGCGCGCTGCGCGAGTTCGCCGACCAGACGGGCGGACGCACGGAAATCGTCTCGGAGTTCGATGACATCGATCCGGCAGTGGCGAGCATCGCCGACGAGTTGAGCCGGCAGTACTTGCTTGCATACGCGCCGCCGCGAAGCGAGAAGGATGGTAAGTGGCACACGATTCGGGTCGAGGTCGACAAGCGTGGCCACACCGTGCGGGCCAGGCGAGGCTATCTTGCTGCATCGTGACCCCTGACGCCTGCTAATATCCCCGCGTGCCCTTACTCGTCTTTGCGCTGCTTCTCAGCGCCCTTGGTAGTCTCGCAGGTGCGCTGGTCGCTTCGATCCTGTTTCTGTTCGACGGTCGCGTTCGCGATCGCCTCGTCTCGTGGTTGGTTAGCTACGCTGTTGGAACGCTGCTTGGCCTGGCGCTACTGGGACTGGTTCCTGAAGCGCTCGAAGTGCTCCCCCCCACCGAGGTGTTCGGCTCGCTCGTTGCCGGCATTCTCACGTTCTTCATCCTCGAGAAACTGCTGCTCTGGCGGCATTCTCACGAACCGGCCCACACGTCCAACCATTCCAGTGCCGCATCCTTGGTCATCGTGGGCGACGCCTTTCACACGTTCGTCGACGGGGCGATCATCAGCGCCGCCGTTCTCACCTCACCCGCCCTGGGGGTCACGACCGCCATTGCCGCTGCCGCCCACGAGCTCCCGCAGGAGCTGGGCGACCTCGCGATTCTGCTCGGGGCTGGCTTCTCGAAGCGGCGCGCGTTCACCCTGAACCTCGCTTCTGGTGCGACGGGAATGCTCGGAGCGTTGAGCGTGTACTTCGCGCTCGGACCGATCCCGACCGTCCTCCCGTACGTGCTTTCCTTTTCGGCCGGGAGCTTCCTCTACGTGGCCATGGCCGACCTCATCCCGAGCCTCCACCGCGGACACGTGGCAGTGCATCCTGTCGCCCAGGTCATCTTGATTGGCGCCGGACTTGGAACGCTAATTCTGCTCGAACGCCTCACCCATTGAGATAGGCGTCAGGGTCAGGGGCCAGCAGGCATCAGGCGTCACGCCTCCCAGTGTCCCCTGATCTGCCCCTACTGATGCCTGTTTCCTGCCCCCCTGACGCCTGCTGATCCCTGATCCCTGACGCCTGACGCCTGTCTCGTTGGCACGACCTTTGATATTCCAGGGATGTTGGAGGGCGCTGGACGAGGCCCGCGACCGACAGCGCTAACAATCATGGCAAGACGGTTTGTTCGATACTTCATATCTGTAGGCCTGATGGGCATCCTTCTTGGTGCGGTTCCCCTGTACGCCGACGCACGCACTGATGCGCGCATCTTTCGGGATGCGGCGGCGGTAGCCAACAACTACGTCTACTTCACGGTATTCGACGATATCCGCGCGGCCGTTGACGATGGCGTCGTCACGCTCAGCGGCAGCGTTACCATGCCGTACAAGGTCAAGGACATCGAGCGGCTTGTCGCGAAGGTTGACGGCGTTCGCAGCGTGCGCAACGAGATCACCGTGCTGCCGGTCTCGCAGTTCGACGACGACCTGCGCTTCCGCATCGCGCGCGCCATCTACGGCAACCCGTCGTTTTGGCAGTACGCCACGCAGCCCAACCCGCCGATTCACATCGTCGTGAGCCGCGGGCAGGTAACGCTGACGGGGGTCGTGCAGAGTGACGTGGACCGCATGTTGGCGCAATCGCTGGCAAGCTCCTCGAGCGCGTTTTCGGTGAAGAACGAGCTGAAGACCGATGCCGAGATGCGCACGGCGCTCACCCGGAACGGCATCGAAAGGTAGAGAACGGACGGCACTGCAGAACGTACGGTACCCTCGAAACGTCATACTGTGGACCCTTCGCGGTGCTGCGGCTGGTCTTTGCGACAGCGCAGCGCCGCCGCGGAAGCACGGTTCTGCCCACCCAGCCACCCGCCCGCCAGCAGGATATGTATCTTGGTGCGGACGCACTGTATCTCTGCTATAGACGAGCAGCTCTGCTTTACATCAGAACACAAAGCAGTTATCGGCTGAGCTTTCGCAATTTCTGAGCTTACGCCTGTTCGGATCGGTGAGCCCGGGCGTTCTCATACTAAAGGGTGCAACCATGGTCCTGTCCGCACGCCATCTCCCGGCGCTACGGCGCAGCTACGGCCTCGGTCTGCTTTGGGTGCCGTTCGCCTGCTCACTCCTCGTCCTGCTGCTCCTGCCCACTGGCAGCACGGCTGAAGGCCTACCGATGCGCACGTTCTCCCGCGCACAGGGTGTGGCATCCAACCGGGTTCTCCGCATCGTCCGTGACCCGAAAGGCTTTCTTTGGTTTTGCACTGCCAACGGTGTGAGTCGTTTCGACGGTAGCCGATTCACAACGTACGGCCCTGACCAGGGACTCCCGTTCTCCGTCGTCAACGACCTGCTTATTACACGTGACGGGCGATATCTCATCGCAAGCAACGGTGTCGGCGTCATCACGTTCGACGTTTCGTCGCGGCCGGACGCGGCGAGATCGCGTCAACGCTCCGCTCCGCCCTCAGGCACGCATGCCTGGCGATTCCGCGCCCATCCCGTCAGCGAGCAGGCGCAGAGCAACCGCGTGAACGTACTCCTCGAGGATCGACAGGGCCAAGTGTGGGTGGGGACCGACGGCGGACTCTTCGTGCTGAATGACTTGCGGGAGCCATTGCGACCTACTCGCGTGTCACTCGTCGAGCGGCCACGAGACTGGTCGATACGTGTGTTCGCCTTGGTTGAGGATCGGGAAGGAAGTCTGTGGATTGGAAGTGGCGCTGGGCTTACGCGACGACTGCCGGATGGCGACCTCGTGCGCTATCGCTGGCCAGCGGACATCGGTCATGTATGGGCGTTGACGCGGGACGCGGCGGGTCGGCTTTGGATCGGACACGACCACGGCCTGAGTGTAATCATGCCGGAGCCGGCCGCATCACTCAACGTCAAGAACGACCTTGTCACACTTCGGGTGGGGGATCGATCTGCGAAGGACGGTGCCATCGTGCTTCCAACGAGGCCCGGGGAGGCGCAGACGTGGAGCGGCGGGGTTCATCACATTCCGACAGCGGTGTTCGCATTGGCGCTCGCCCGTGATGGCCACGTGTGGATATCGGGCTTCAACCGGCTCGTCGAGTTCGATGGCCGGACTTTCCGGTCGCACGAGATCCCGTTTCTCTTGAGTTGGAGCGACGTGGCAGGGGTGATCCAAGATGACGACGGTCATATATGGGCTGGGACGTTGGCCAATGGCGCCATGCGATTCGCACGAAACGGCTTTCAACCCTTCACCGAGCCGCAAGGTGCTAGTGGCCTGCGAGGTCCGCTCTTCGAGACTCGTGACGGCCGGCTGTGCGCGCGCGCGCTAGGCGCGTTCCTGGGTTGCCTTGACGGCGATCGGTTCGTCGTGACCGGGCGACAGTCGTGGGAACAGCGCGACATTCTGGAGGATCGCACCGGTCAGTGGTGGGTGGCCACCAGCCATGGGTTGCATCGCTTCCCAGCCAGTGCTCGGCTAGCAGATCTGCCTCAGACGCGCCCGCTGCGAAGTTACGACACTCGGGACGGGCTGCCCAACGACGACGTCACGCAGCTGTACGAGGATGCCAGGGGCGACATCTGGATTAGCCCTTTCCAGGTCGGCCATCGGGTCCTGGCTCGATGGGAACGCACGACTGACCGCCTGGTGATCTACTCAGATGCCGATGGGTTACCAGCGTTTGACACCCCAATGAACTTTGCCGAGGACCATTCGGGAACGCTCTGGGTCGGGTTGCGCGCCGGCGGCTTGGTCCGATACCGCAACGGCCGCTTCACAGTGTTTGGTCAGCGTCATGGCATTCCTGCGGGATACACGTCGCTTTATGTCGACCGCTCGGGTCGACTGTGGGTGGCGGGCAATATCGGTGGCGTTCTTCGAATTGATCGGCCTGATGGGGTGCCGCTCCGAGGCACGCGATACACGACTGCGCAGGGACTCACCACGAATCAAGTGTACGATGTCACTGAAGATACCTTTGGGCGCATCTACTTCGCCACCGCGCAGGGCGTGAACCGCCTGAATCCAACCACTGGTCACATCAGGCGATACACCGAGTCAGATGGCTTGGCTTCCGACGAAGTTGCGAACGCGTTTCGCGATCGACGCGGCGCATTGTGGTTCGGCAGCGCGTCGAGCGGCTTGACGCGCTACGTTCCCACGCCCGACCCGCCCACGAGGGCACCAGCGGTCGCTATCGATCGCACCCTTGTCGATGATCGCGCCGTACCGCTGAGCGTACTTGGCGAGGCCGCCGTCGTGCTCGGGGTGATCCCAGGCGCGGGGCCATTGCAGATTGACGTCGTGGGATCGAGCTTCCGGACGGGCGGTCAGGTTCGCTACCAGTACAAGCTCGAAGGCGCCGACGAAGAGTGGAGCCCGCCGACAGACCGGCGAAGCGTGCGGTACGCACGGCTCGCGCCTGGAAGCTATCGATTTCTCACCCGCGCGGTCACGGCAGACGGCGTCGTAAGCGCGCGGCCGGCGTCGGTGACCTTCCGTATCCTCCCGCCCATCTGGCTCCGCTGGTGGTTCCTCGTGCTGGGTGCGCTGGCCATCGCTGCGCTGGCTGTGGTCGTTCACCGCTATCGCGTGTCGCGGCTAGTCGAGCTCGAACGCGTCCGCGTGCGCATCGCGACGGATCTGCACGACGATATTGGCTCGAACCTCTCCAAGGTCGCGCTCTTGAGCGGTGTCACGTCGCAGCAGGTGGCGCAGAAGTCCCCCGAGGTTGCCGAGCGGCTATCGTCCATCGCCAACATCTCTCAAGAATCGGTCGACGCGATGAGTGACATCGTATGGGCGATCGATCCCACCAAGGACCGACTCCACGATCTCGTGCTGCGCATGCGGCGCTTCGCCAGCGACGTGTTCACGGCGCGCGAGATTGCGCTGCGCTTCGTCGCCCCGGCGTCGGACGAGGACCTCCCGCTCAGCACCGACGTCCGCCGCGAGCTGTTCCTGATCTTCAAGGAAGCGGTCAACAACGTCATCCGCCATGCAGCCTGCACAACGGCCGAGATCGACCTTCGCATCCACGCGGGGAGCGTTGCGTTAGCGATTCGGGACGATGGCAAGGGGTTTTGTCTCGAGCAGGAGGCATGTGAAGGCAACGGCCTGACGAGCATGGAGCGGCGCGCCCGGGCGCTCGATGGTGAGCTCGAGGTGGCCTCCTCCCCTGGCACCGGGACCTGCGTCAAGGTCACGGTCCCGATCCGGCGGCACGGCCGCCGCCGGGGCGCCCTTCACAAAGGCGGCCGTCGGGAGAAGCTCCACATCTCCTCCAAAACCAAGACCGCAGATCCCGGGGCGGTCACACCGTCTGCTGCGGTGACGGCAGAGCCACCCGCACGCTCGAGGGACGACGCTATGCCGGCGCCGCCACGTCGAGCGACATCTCCGCAGTAATGCGGGACCAAACGCGGCCTCCGACATAGATGTCCCTCAGCGCCAACGGTTGGGTAGCCGCCCGGAACTGCGCGTACCCCGTTGTTTGCTCAGCCAGCTACCCCCCACTCATGTAGGGGATAGAGCGGATCCGTTCTTGCTACAATCCGGACGTCTCAGGTGAGGAGGTGAGCTGTGAGGGATCACTCGGGTCCGTTCCGGTCGCGTTTCTGTCTGGTCGTCATTGGGCTGTCCGTTTTCCTTCTTGCGGCAGAGCGCGTGTCGGCGCAGCTCCTGTACGGCAGCATCCTCGGCGTCGTCGTCGATGCGCAAGGGGCGGTGATCCCTGGCGCGACCGTGACGATCGTCAACAAGGCAACCAACCTCACGCGCGAGACAACCACCGACGCCGGGGGCGCCTACAACTTCGTGAACGTCCTGGCTGGGCCGTATGACGTCAAGGTCGCCCTCGAGGGGTTTCGTGAAGCGACTCGATCCGACGTGCCCGTCACGGTCGGTCAAATCAGCCGCGTGAACCTGAAACTGGAAGTCGGTGCGTTGAGTGAAGGCGTCACCGTCACGTCGGCCGCCGAGCTCCTGCAGACGGACAAGGCAGATGTTCGCACGGAGGTGAACTCCACGGAAATCACGAACCTCCCGCTCAATCAGTTCCGAAACTATCAATCGCTGGTGGTGCTCGTGCCTGGCTCGTTGCCGCCGGCCTTCCAGAACGCCGAGACCGACACGCCGCAACGTACACTGAACATGAACGTCAACGGGCAAGGTGGCGCCGCCAACACCACGCTGATCGACGGCGCCAGGAACGTGAACGTCGGGCTGCCGCACCACAACGTTTACGTCCCACCCGCCGAGACGATTCGACACGGTCAACGTCACGACGAGCAGCATGGACGCTGAAGAAGGGATGACCGCCGGGGTGGCGATTACCGTGACGACCAAGTCGGGCACGAACAACTTCAAGGGCTCGGCGTTCGAGTTCTTCAACAACGAGTCGCTGAACGCGACCCCGTATTACTTCGGCCGCGGTGAAGCGCCTGAAAAGCTTCCGATCGAGCGCCAGACGTTCGGTGGGACCCTCGGCGGTCCGATCCGCCGCGACCGGCTGTTCTTCTTCGGATCGTACGAGGGCTACATCAGCCGGCTCGAGGAGTTCGAGTTCTACGACGTGCCGGATCCGGCGCTACGCAACGGCGACTTCAGCAACGCGCTGAATGCGGACGGCACGCGGCAGCGCATCTATGATCCCATGAGCGGCGATCCTACTACTGGCACGGGCCGCACGCCGTTTCCCGGCAGTGTCATCGCGCCCGATCGGATTCACCCGATCTCGAAGGAGCTGCTCGCGATGTATCCCCTGCCCAACGTCGAAGGCACGGGCGCGGGCGGTCTCACTGACAACTATCGGACGACGCGCCGCAATACGACCGATCGCCACCACTACGACCTGAAGATCAACTGGAACCGAACGGCGGCGCACCAGATCTGGGGCAAGTTCAGCCACATGAATGCGCTGGTCGACGACCTGCTCACGTTCCCGATTGGCAGCAATGATGGCGATGGCGGCGACACGAAGGTGTATCTGGTCACCGCGGGGCAGACCTGGTCTCTCACCCCAACGCTGCTGTTGGACAGCTCGTTCGGTGCGTCGGTCTTCGATCAGTTCGTCAGCTCACCTGACTTCGGCTTGGGCATGCTGGGCCTGGACCTGGGCATTCCTGGCACGAACGACCAGGGGCGTGGGGATCCGCGCTACGCCGGCATGCCGCAATTCTCGACGGGGTTCAGCGCGCTCGGTGACACACCGTCGTGGACCCCGACCTATCGCGACGAGAAGACGCAATCGTTCAGCACCAACATCACGAAGCTTGCCGGCAGGCACGAGCTGAAGGGCGGATACTTCCTGAACCACCTCACCCTGGACAACTGGCAGCCCGAGCGGGCCAACCCGCGCGGGAGCTTCGTTTTTGCCGAGAACGCGACCAGGACCTTCGGGGCAGGATCGCAGACAGCGAACTTCTACAACGAGTACGCAGCGTTTCTGCTCGGCCTCGTGGGCACCGCAGGCAAGAGCTACCAATACGAGCTGTTCACCGGACGCGAGTGGCAGCATGCGCTCTTCTTCCGCGATCGCTGGACGGTGAATCAGAATCTCACGCTGGATCTGGGCATGCGTTGGGAGTACTACCCGATCATGAAGCGCGCGGACCGGCAGATCGAGATGCTCGACTTGGAGACGCTTGATGTCCTGATTGGCGGCGTTGGCGGCAATCCAGAGAACATGGGTCTGGAGGCGCCGAAGGACGCGTTTGCGCCGCGCGTCGGCGCGGTTTACCGCCTGGACGACGACACGGTGATTCGGAGCGGTTACGGTAGCACGCTCGACGCTCGAGGGATGGCTGCGCAAGAGGCATTCCGCGGAGACTTCAGCTATCCGCTCGTCCTCAACGGGAGCTTCGAGACGCCTGCGGAGATGTCCCAGTTCGGCTGGTACGGAACCCTCGATCAGGGTATACCGCTGCTGGAAGGCCCGGACTTGAGCAGCGGCCGCGTGCCGCTGCCGAACACCGTCGGCATGCAGACGGCGGTGCCAGGGTCCACGCATCGGGGACGGACGCACTCATGGAACGTGGCGCTGGAGCGGCGGCTGCCGTTCGACCTCTCAATCGACGTCGCTTATGTCGGCAACAGGCTGGTCGATGGTCTCCCGCCTTCAGAAGGCACGACGATCAACATCAACAACGTGCAGCAGCTCGGCGGCGGGGAGACGGATCGACCCTACTTCCAGTCGCACGGACGACAGCTCGACATCACCACTTATGCGCCGTATCGGAAGACGACGTACCACGCGTTACAGATTGGTGTGACCAGGCCACTGACCGACGGGCTGCTCCTCAAGGGACACTACACCTATAGCCGGTCGATGGCGCTCAGACCTCATCCCGAGCGCCAGTACGAGCTTCCAACGCCGGAGGCACAAGCGCGCAACTGGGCGCGCGCGGACACCGACCGGCCCCACGTCCTCCAGATGGCGTTTGTCTATCAGCTTCCGTGGCACAGCGACGGAGGCCACGGCGGTCTCGCGAAGGCCCTGATCAACGACTGGCAGATCAACGGGATCTTTGCGGCGTTCAGTGGCTCGCCGTTCACGGTCACGGCAGACGACACCGTGTTGAATACACCCGGCAACACGCAAACGGCGGATCTCGTCGGCGAGGTGAACGAAATTGGCGAGATCGGTGCGGCGGGCTACTACTTCGATCCCAGCGCTTGGACGCAGCCCGAGGGTGTCCGCTTCGGGAACACACTCCTGAACCAATTCCGCGGTCGTGGCGGCTGGAACCTGGATCTCTCGGTATTCCGTGCATTCCCGCTCGGCGGAACCCACCGGCTGGAAGC